>DAIRVB010000311.1:0-5721 GCA_036803065.1 Streptosporangiaceae bacterium | reverse complement strand
CGTGCTGGCATGACGGGCCCGAGGGCGGAGCCCGCGACGACAGAGGGGGAGATCGCGGCCTGGCGCTGATGCGCCTGGCCTCTCCCTCTGGAGGCTCCCATGAACCTTGCGGCACCGAACTCTGCGGCACCGAACTTCGCGGCACGTCACATCGGGCCTTCTCCGGCCGACCAGGAACGGATGCTCGCCGTGACCGGCCACTCCAGCCTCGATGCGCTCACCACGGCGGCGCTGCCACCAGGCCTCGGCGATCCTGCCCCCGGTGGCTTGCGGCTGCCGCCTGCGCTGGCCGAGGAGGAGGCGCTGGCCGAGCTGCGCCGGTTGGCCAGCCGTAACACGGTAGCTGTGTCCATGATCGGCCTGGGCTACTACGGGACCATCACGCCGGCCGTGATCCGCCGTAACCTGCTGGAGAACCCCGGCTGGTACACCGCGTACACGCCGTATCAGCCGGAAATCTCGCAGGGGCGCCTGGAAGCGCTGCTCAACTTCCAGACCATGGTGGCCGACCTGACCGGGCTTCCGGTAGCGGGGGCGTCCCTGCTGGATGAGGCGACCGCAGCCGCCGAGGCCATGACCCTGGCCCGGCGGGCCGCCCGCCGGGGCCGGATTTTCCTGGCCGACGCCGACTGCCTGCCGCAGACCCTCGCAGTGCTTGCGACCAGGGCCGAGCCCCTCGGAATCGAACTGCGGGTGGCCCCGGTCACCGCCGGCCTCATTGAGGCGCAGCCGGATGGCGAGCTGTTCGGCGTGCTGCTGCAGTACCCGGGGGCCAGCGGGGCGGTCCGCGATCTGCGGCCGGTCATCGACGCGGCCCGCGACCGGGGAGCGGTGACGGCAGTTGCCGCTGACCTACTGGCGCTGACCCTGCTGATGCCGCCCGGCGAGATGGGCGCCGACATCGCGGTGGGCACGACGCAGCGGTTCGGTGTCCCGATGGGCTTCGGCGGCCCGCATGCCGGCTACATCGCGGTCCGTGACGGGCTGCACCGGCAGTTGCCAGGACGGCTGGTCGGGGTGTCCGTCGACGCGGCCGGCCGGCCCGCCTACCGGCTCGCCCTGCAGGCCCGTGAGCAGCACATCCGAAGGGAGAAGGCGACCAGCAATATCTGCACGGCGCAAGTGCTGCTAGCCGTCATCGCCGCGATGTACGCGACCTATCACGGCCCGGACGGGCTCGCGGCCATCGCCAGGCGGGTGCACCGCCAGGCGGCCCGCCTGGCCGCGACGTTGCGCGGCAGCGGCCTGGAGGCCCCAGAGAGCGGGTTCTTCGACACGATCACGGTCCGCCTGCCCGGCGGCGCCGCGAACGCAGCGGAGCGTGCCCGTGAGGCCGGATACAACGTGTACCTGGCCGACGCTGACACGGTCCAGGTCGCGTGCGACGAGACCACCACGGACACGCATCTCGCCGAGGTCGCCGCGGCGCTCACCGCCGGCCTCACGCCGTCCGGGGATCTCGGGCCGCTCGCGGAAGCGGGCGACGCGCTGCCTGCCGAACTGGCCCGTACCTCCGGCTACCTCGGCCACCCGGTGTTCCACGAGCACCGGAGCGAGACGGCGATGCTGCGCTACCTGCGCCGTCTCGCCGACTCCGATATCGCCCTGGACCGCTCCATGATCCCGCTGGGGTCCTGCACGATGAAGCTGAACGCGGCGGCCGAGATGGAGCCGGTGACCTGGCCGGAGTTCGCGGCACTGCATCCTTTCGCCCCGGCCGCGCAGTCCCGCGGCTACAGCGAGCTGATCGAGGGCCTGGAGACCTGGCTTGCGGAGATCACCGGGTATGACGCGGTGTCGCTGCAGCCGAACGCGGGCTCGCAGGGCGAGCTGGCAGGCCTGCTGGCGATCCGTGCCTATCACGCCTCGCGGGGTGACGCCGGGCGTGACGTGTGCTTGATCCCCGAGTCAGCACACGGGACCAACGCCGCGAGCGCGGTGCTCGCGGGACTGCGCGTGGCCGTGGTGAAGTGCGGCGGCGACGGCGCGATCGACCTCACGGACCTGCGGGCCAGGCTCGAGACGCACGCGGGACGGGTGGCCGGCATCATGCTGACCTACCCGTCCACCAACGGGGTGTTCGAGGAGACCATTACCCAGGTGTGCGATGTGGTGCATGCGGCGGGCGGCCAGGTGTACGTGGACGGGGCCAACCTCAACGCCCTGGTCGGGCTGGCCAAGCCCGGCAAATTTGGCGCGGACGTTTCGCACCTGAACCTGCACAAGACGTTCTGCATCCCGCATGGCGGTGGCGGCCCGGGCGTGGGCCCGGTCGCCGTCCGCGCTCACCTCGCGGCGTTCCTGCCGGGCGATGCCAGCCCGGGGGGGCACAGTGCTTCCCCGGGGGAGGCCCCCGGACCCCGAGGGCCCGGAGCCCGCCGCGACGGAGGCGTCGGCCCGATAGCCGCCGCGCCGTTCGGATCGGCCGGCATCCTGCCGATCTCCTGGGCGTACATCAGGATGATGGGCGCGGACGGCCTGCGCCGGGCCACCCAGGTGGCGATCCTGTCGGCCAACTACATCGCGGCCCGGCTGGCCCCGCATTACCCGGTGCTCTACACCGGCCGCGGCGGGCTGGTGGCGCACGAGTGCATCGTCGACCTGCGGCCGATCACCCGGGACACCGGCGTCACCGTCGAGGACGTGGCGAAACGTCTCATTGACTACGGGTTCCACGCGCCGACGATGTCGTTCCCGGTGGCCGGCACCCTGATGATCGAGCCGACGGAGAGTGAGGACCTCGCAGAACTCGACCGGTTCTGCGCGGCCATGATCGCGATCAGGCAGGAGATCGCGCAGGTGGCCGCGGGGGAGTACGACGCCCAGGACAACCCGCTGCGGAACGCGCCGCACACGGCCGCGATGCTGCTGGCAACGGACTGGAAGCACCCCTATGAGCGCGGGCAGGCCGCCTTCCCTGTGCTAGCCAACACGGGGCTTGCCAACACGGGGGCTGGCGACAAGCGGGCCAAGTACTGGCCGCCGGTGCGCCGCATCGACCAGGCCTACGGTGACCGCAACCTGGTCTGTGCCTGCCCGCCCCCCGAAGCCTTCGAAGACTGACCCACGGCCCAGGCGGGGCGGACTCGGCAGGGCGGACTCGGCCATGGCAGGCGGCCCGCAAAGGGCTACGCTGCCTGCGGGCGAACGGCGGAAGAGGCACAGGATGACGGATCCGGCACAGTGGGTCGTGGTAGGTCTCGACAACGGTGGCACGGCCAATAACGCGACGGTGCTCGACTCGGCGGGGCGGTTCCTCGTTGATCAGATGCTGGAGATGCCCAGCCGGGTCCGGGAGGGCCCGGACGCGGCCATCGAGGCGCTGGCTGGTTCGTTCGATTATGTCCTCAAGGTCACCGGCGTAGCCCGGACGGCGGTGCGCGCCGTGGGCTTGGACACCCCCGGGCCGGCGAGCGCTGACGGCGTCCTGTCGTCCAGGGGTGCCGCGAACTTCGGCCACCCGGACTGGCCTGGTTTCGACATCCGCACCGCCTTGGAGGCCAGGCTCGGTCTGCCCGTGGTCTACCTCAATGACGCCAACGCGGCCGCGCTCTACGCGCACCAGGTCCATTTCGGCGCCGAGGCATGGCGGCACTCCTCGGTCGCGGCGATTGTCGGCACCGGGCTGGGCGGCGGCGTGGTGGAGGCCGGCCAGGTGGTGCGCGGCGCGGCGGGCATGGCGGGCGAGTTCGGCCACATCCAGATCCCGCTGGACGGACTGCTCGGCGAGGGCCAGCCGGTGCCGGTCTGCAACTGCGGGCTGCCCGGTGACGCGGAGAGCGTGGCCTCCCTCACCGGGATCGAGCGGAACCTGCTGCCGTACTGGCTGAGCCAGTTCGAGGGGCATGACCTCGCCGGGGTCGAGCCTCTCGGCAAGGCCGCCAAGCTGGTCAGGAGCTACGGCGAGGCAGGCGACCCGCTTGCCCTCAAGATCTTCGAGCAGCAGGCCATGGCACTGGGCCGGATTTTCACGATCGCGGCCGGATTCACCGACCCGGACACCTACTTCGTCGGGGGCGGCGTGGTCGAGGCCGAGCCGAGCTTCCGGGACTGGTTCCTGGACAAGGTCCGTGAGCACACGGTGCTGCGCGAGGAGCAGGCCCTGGCGGCTGACTTCGCGCTCGTCCCCGATCTTGATCAGGCGGGAGCCCGGGGTTCGGCGTTCGCCGCGCGCCCGGTGGCCGGAGAGCGCGCATAGAGTTGCTGGGTGGCAGATCCGCACGGCTACCGGCCGGCTCCGGGCTCGATCCCCGATTCCCCGGGTGTCTACCGCTTCCGTGACGAGCATGGCCGCGTTATCTATGTCGGCAAGGCGAAGAACCTGCGGTCCAGGCTGAACTCCTACTTTGCCGATTTCGCCGGGCTCCATCCGCGGACTCAGTCCATGCTGACTTCCGCGGCGGCGGTGGACTGGACTGTTGTCGGCACCGAGGTGGAAGCGCTCCAGCTGGAGTACTCCTGGATCAAGGAGTTCGACCCCCGGTTCAACGTGCGGTACCGGGACGACAAGAGCTATCCCTACCTCGCCGTCACCATGGACGAGGAGTATCCGCGGGTCATGGTGCTGCGCGGCGCGAAACGGCGCGGGGTCCGCTACTTCGGCCCTTACTCGCACGCGTGGGCGATCAGGGAGACGGTGGACGCGCTGCTCCGGGTGTTCCCGGTGCGGACTTGCTCGGCGGGGGTGTTCAAGCGCGCGGGCCAGATCGGGCGGCCGTGCCTGCTCGGGTATATCGGCAAATGCTCGGCACCGTGCGTGCAGCGGATCAGCGCCCCGGAGCACCGGCTGCTCGCGGAGGAATTCTGCGATTTCATGGCCGGCCAGACCGCCCGGTTCACCCGGCGGCTCGAGGCGGAGATGCGCCGGGCCGCGGCCGCCGAGGAGTTCGAGCGGGCCGCCCGGCTGCGGGATGACATCGCGGCGCTGCAGCGGGCCATGGAGAAGCAGGCGGTGGTGCTCGGTGACGGCACCGACTGCGACGTCATCGCCCTCGCCGAGGACCAGCTGGAAGCGGCCGTCCAGGTCTTCTACGTACGGGACGGCAGGGTGCGCGGGCAGCGCGGCTGGGTGGTCGACAAGGTCGAGGATGTGACCTCGAGCGAACTCGTGGAGCATTTCCTCGGCCAGGTCTACCGCGATGACCGCATCGCTGGCACCGGTGCCGAGGTCACCCGCGAGGCCACCGGCCAGCGGACCGGGCGGCCGGAGGTCACCCGCGAGGCGGACCGGGAGGGCAGCGTCCCTCGTGAGGTGCTTGTGCCGGTGCTGCCGCCCGCCGCGGGTGCGGTGGAGGAGTGGCTGGCTGGCCGCCGGGGCAGCAACGTCAGCCTCCGGGTGCCGCAGCGCGGCGACAAGAAGGCGCTGCTGGACACGGTGGCGCGGAACGCCGCGCAGTCGCTGGCGCTGCACAAGACACGGCGAGCGAGCGACCTGACCACCCGCAGCCGGGCCCTGAACGAGATCCAGGAGGCGCTCGCGCTCGCCGAGGCCCCGCTCCGGATCGAGTGCTACGACGTGTCGAATCTGCAGGGCACCCACGTGGTCGCGTCCATGGTGGTGTTCGAGGATGGGCTGGCCCGCAAGTCGGAGTCCCGGCGGTTCAGCATCAAGGGTCCCGGCGGCACCGATGCCGTCGCCTCCGTGCACGAAGTGATCACCCGCAGGTTCCGCCGGTACCCTTGATGCTGAACCGCCGGTACTCCGACTTGCGGGCCAGCCCA
>DAIRVB010000310.1:0-5726 GCA_036803065.1 Streptosporangiaceae bacterium | reverse complement strand
GGCGTCGTCGTCCACGTCGTAGATGATCCGGTAGTCACCCATCCGTATTCGCAGCCATGGCCGGTGGCCCTTTAAGGGCTTGACCCCCTGTGGCCTCGGATTCGCACCGAGGCTGCGCATCGCCTCTAGGACGTCCTTCCGGGTGCCCGCGTCGAGTTGGCGCAGTGCCTTGCGGACGCGCGGACGCGCCTCAACGGCGTAGACGGCCACCAGGTCAGCGCCCGAACTCGGCTTCGAGCTCTTCCAAGTGGATCGACTCACCGGGCTCATCCCAGGCGGCGTCAGCCTCGGCGATGTCCTCAGCGTCCTCCGAGGAGCGGAGCGCCTCGATCACCGACTCCGGGACGATGGCGGCGACACGCTCGCCAGCGACCGTCAAGTGAGTGATGACCCCACGGCGCGCGTTGGCGACAGCAGCCGTCACGGCCTCGCTGTCCGCGGGAATGTCGCGCGCAAGTTCGCTCACGTCAACCAGTGTACGTAGACGCCGGTACTTGCGCCTGGACCGCACTCGGATCACCGTTTCCGTTGAGCGAGCCGATCAGCGCGGCCACTCTGGCCCGGCTGACGCCGAACTGCGCCGCCAGTTGGCGTTGCGAGGGAGTATCGCAGTCGCAGTCGCGGCCGTGGAGGTACGCGCTGACGACCGCGTCGTCGGCCGTCATGGCCACCTGGTGAGGGCACTGGCCAGGCCGTGGCCCAGCCCGGCCATCACCCCGCGAGACCTCAAGTTCGCGGGAGCGGCGGACAAGTCCCATCAGCGTCTCCAGGCTCGGCACCAGGGCCACTGGCGGCAGCGCCGCGACCAGCGCGCCCGCACTGCCGTGGTGCCATCCGGCGGCCACGTTTATGGCCAGGGTGGCGCCAATCCCGAACACGAGCGACACGATGGCCAGGGCTGGCTTGATCGCGCTGTTGCGGGCGGCTTCCAGCAGCACCATCGACGCTGAGACGATCATCAGGTCGGCCACGAAGGGGATGAGGTAAGCCACTGCGCCGGTGTTGCCGACCGACCGGACGACCGCGAGCGCGTGCAGGTAGCTGACAATGGCCGTGATGGCCGCCAGCGCGAACAATGCCAGGCCAGCGATTGGCCGGATCCGGCCGTCTGCGGCCGCCTGACTGCGCCCTGCCCTTCTGGTCGTCACGGAATCACCGCTCGGACGGCGACCGAGGTCCAAAGCCGGATCGTCCGGTCGGCGCCGCTCGTCGTCCGCCTTCTTCGCCGCAGCCCCGACGCTCCGATCACCTACGGGCGCGCGCGGTCCCGGCGGCATGCAGGCGCTCGGCCGCCGAGCCGGCGGCGGCAGCCTGGGCGGCATGTCGTTGCGTATCACGCAGGTCGGCTATGACCTCGACGAGCGCGGCCAGGAGCCTGGGCTGGGTCAGATCGGGCGCGGGGTTTCCGCCGCCGAACCCCACCGGCGTGCCCGCCTGCGTGGTGTCGCCGGAAAAGGCGACAGCGTAGCCGGTGACCTCGCCGGGGTTTGCGAACCGCTCGCGGACCAGGACCCTGGCCTCCTCCATGCGGGGGCGCGATTCCGGATGCGGTCACGATCGCCGTTCGCCCGCCCTTCGGGTCAGTGTGTCCGGGTCCGGGCGCGGTGGTCAGATGAGCGCGGCGCGGGTCGCCAGGCAGCGGCGGGCGGCCCGCCGGGCGAGGGTGAGCCGGATCAGGCTGGCTGTTGCGGCCGCGGCGATGGGTGCGGGGGCGAGCGTTCCGGGCGCGTTCAACAGCTGGCTGGCGAGCAGGGCAAAGACGGTCACGTCGGCGGCCATGGCGCCGAACCCGGCGGTGGCCGCCGCGGCGGGAGCCAGGCGTGGGCGGCCGGGGATCCAGCGGGCCAGGCGCCCGGTGGCGGCCACGGTGAACAGCGCGGTCCACACGGTTATGGCGATGGCGGCGGCGGCCAGGGGGAAGGCCACCCGGGAGTCAGCCGGGACGCCGGGCCATTGCCAGGGCGGGGCGGGGCGGATGCCGATGTGGCTGGCCATGGCTGCGGCGGCCCACAGCAGGCCGACCAGCGGACCGGTCGCGACCAGCGTGAGCGCGACGCGGCGGGCCTGGCTGGCGGCGAGCTCGGGACCGAACGCGCTGGCGAGCTGACGCGGGTGGCCGAACTCCCGGAGGGCCGCATGGGCGGCCGTATCCTCGGTGAGCCCGGCGGAGCGGTGCGCGTCGAGGGCGTCAAGGAGGCCGCCGCGGAGCTCGGCCACGATGTCCCCGCGGGCTCGCGCCGTGCCGGGCAGGGCGGAGGCGACCTCGGCCAGGTAAGACTCGATCGCCTTTGGCGCGCCCGGATGCGGCGGCACCGCCCTGCCGGTCATGACGTTACCGGCCGCGGTGCGGGCTCCAGGAGCGCGGTGACGGCGGCGGAGAACTCCCGCCACATTCCCCGTTCGGCATCCAGCATGCGCCAGCCGGCCGGGGTCAGCTCGTAGACGCGGCGCCGCCGGCCGCCGCCCTCCGACCAGGTGCCCTGCACCAAGCCGGCCCGCTCCAGGCGGCGCAGCGCCGGGTAGATGGTGCCGGTCGGCAGGTCGAACTGCCCGCCGCTGCCGGCCCGCAGCGCCTCCATGATCGCGTACCCGTGGCGCGGGCCTGCCTCCAGCGAAGCCAGCAGCATGCCGTCCAGGTGACCCTTCAGCGTTTCCGCTCTCATAGGTAGTCATGCTACCTTCCCGCAATAAGTAGTGACACTACCTGTAGCGTGGCAAGGCCTGGTAGCAGGAGACCGAAGGGAGCGGGCCATGCTGGCTGTGTCGAGGTTCGTGTTGCGCCACAAGCTGGCGGTGGCCGTGTTCTGGCTGGTGGTGCTGGTGGCTGGGGGTGCGGCGTCGGCGAAGCTGGGCAGCCGGCTGTCCGGCCAGTTCGCGCTGCCGGGCGCGGCGAGTTACCAGGCCAACCAGCAGATCTTGCGGCTGTATGGCAACGGCGGCAGCGGCTACCCCGAGGTCGCAGTGGTAAGGCTGCCGCCTGGTCAGGCAGCCGGCAGCCGGGGGGCGCGCCTGGTGCTCGGCCGGGCGTTCGCCGCAGTCGGCCGGATTCCCGGGCTGCGGATCGCTGACTACGCGAGCACCGGCGACCGCGCGTTCCTCGGCAGCGACGGGCGGACCAGCTATGGCCTGGTGTTCACCCCGTTCACGGGGGAACTGTCCCCGCCGAGCCTGGGCCCGGAGATCATCGCGGCGATGACGCCCGCGCTGCCTGCGGGCAGCGGCGTGCAGGTGACCGGCATGAACGAGCTGACCAGCGGCGGCCAGGCCAAACAGGGGTTCGGGGTGCTCGCCGAGACACTGCTGGCCGGAGCCGCAGCGCTGGCCGTGCTGGCGTTCGTGTTCGGTTCCGCGCTGGCCCTGATGCCGTTGCTGATGGCCGCCGTGGCGATCCCCGGCTGCTTCCTGGCCATCTTCGGCCTGACCGAGATCACCAGCGTCAGCGTGATCGTGCAGTACCTCGTCGCGCTGATCGGGCTTGGCGTGGCGATCGACTATTCGCTGCTGCTGGTCACCCGCTGGCGCCAGGAACTGGCCGCCGGGCACGGAAGCGAGGAGGCGGTGCACCGGGCGATGGGCACCGCCGGCCGCTCGGTCGCCTACAGCGGGGCAACGGTCGCCATCGGCCTGCTGTCGCTGATCGTGCTGCCCGTGCCCGCGTTGCGCAGCATCGGGATCGGCGGCATGCTCGTGCCCGCGGTGAGCGTGGCCGTCACCCTCACCCTGCTGCCCGTGCTGCTGGCCACCGCAGGCCGGCGGATGGACTGGCCGCGGCGGCGCAGGCCCGCTGGAGCTGGCCGGGCCTGGACGACCTGGGCGCGTTTGGTGGTGCGCCGAAAGTGGGCTGCGACGCTGGCCGCGCTCGGGGTGCTTGCGGTGCTCGGGGTGGCAGCGTCCGGCATGAAGGTCGGCGAGCCGGCGGCCAGCGCACTCGGCACCACCACCCCGGCCGCCCAGGCACTGCGCGGCCTGGAACACGCCGGCGTCCCGGCCGGGGTGCTCGACCCGATCGAGATACTCGCCCCAGCCGGCGCTGAGCCTGCCGCGCTCGCGCAGCGCCTGGCGGCGCTCCCGGGAGTGCGCACCGCCACCGCGCCCGCCGGGCCGGCCTGGCGACGCGGCGGCACCGCGCTGGTCAGCGTCCAGGCCGCCGCCGAGCCGTCCTCGGCGGCCGGCCAGGCCACGCTAGCCCGGGTCCGGCAGGTCGCCGCCAGTAAGCCGGGCGTCCTGGCCGGCGGCCCGGGAGCCGCCTTGCTCGATGAGAACCACGCCTTCTACGGGCGGTTCCCGCTGCTGATCGCGGTGCTCGCCGCGGTGACGTTCATCCTGCTCGCCCGCGCGTTCGGGTCGCTGCTGCTGCCCCTCAAGGCGGTGCTGCTCAACCTGGCATCGGTCGGCGCCACCTACGGGGTGATCGTGCTGGTCTGGCAGCGCGGCCATGGCTCGCACGCGATCTGGGGCGTGCCCGCCACCGGCGCGATCACGAACTGGGTGCCGCTGATCGCGTTCGCATTCCTTTTCGGCCTGTCCATGGACTACGAGGTGTTCATCCTCACCCGGATCCGCGAGGAGCGCGACCGCACCGGATCCACCGACGCGGGCGTAGTCGAGGGCATCGGCCGGACCGGGCGGCTGGTCACCGGCGCCGCGCTCATCATGTTCTTCGCCTTCGGTGCGCTGTCCACAGGGCCGGAGACGGACCTCAAGGTAGCCGCCACCGCGTTCGGGGCCGGGATCCTGCTGGACGCGACCATAGTGCGCGGGCTGCTTGTGCCCGCCCTGGTGGCCGTGTTCGGGAAGTGGAACTGGTGGCTGCCGGCCTGGGCCCGGTGGCTGCTGCGGGTTCCGGCCCCGCCAGCCACCGGGCCGGCAGTGACCCAGCGGGTATCCCCCGGGACCGGCCACGGCACGTAGGAGATGATCATCAATATGAGGGGCGTCGCCAGCGCAGACGGATTCAGCGCAGGCGGCCCTCTCGGCGATCGGGCTGGCCCTGGCCGCCGGGGTGGCCTTCTCGTGGACCTTCGCACCTGAGCACCTTCGCACCCGGCCGGTGCGGTACGCGTGGCCCGCACTGGCAACTGGTGACCGTGACCCGCCCGCTGGTGGTCCCTTTCGCCAGGGGGCCATGTCGAGATCATCGGTGCGCCCGGCGCCCGCAAGCGGCCCGTGTCAGTGCCCGGTGTGCGCATGATGGTCGCCCGCGGGCTCGGGCGGCCCGCCCATCATCTTGAGCATGGGGATGCCGCCGCTGCGGACGAACCGGTAGCACAGTGCGGCGGCGAGGATCAGGAAGATGATGTTGAGGACGGTTGTGTAGTTCCACTGGATGGATGCCTCTAGCACCTTGGCGTGTCGGCCGGCCGGGATGAGGCCGAGGCCGCCGAAGATCAGCTCGATGAGGTATCCGGCGGCGGCCATGGTCGCGTAGAAGGTGGCCAGGATGAACAGCATCATTCTCGTGCCGTAGTACTTCCGGTAGATCACCAGGATCGGCACGATGATCAGGTCGGCGAAGATGAACGCCACGACGCCGCCGAAGCTGATCCCGCCGTTCCACAGCACCCCGGCCAGGGGGACGTTGCCGATCGAGCAGACAAAGCTCAGCAGGCTGACCACCGGCCCGATCAGCGGCCCCCAGAACCTCGACGCCAGGGGATGCCCGGACAGGAAGAGGTGGCCCCAGAAGCTGTCCGGGACCCAGGCGGCGACCGCCCCGGCAATCAGCA
>DAIRVB010000309.1:0-5747 GCA_036803065.1 Streptosporangiaceae bacterium | reverse complement strand
CTTCGGGAAGCCTGCCCACCGACATGGCCATGGTGTGCGTATGCGTCTTTGCACTTGTTGCCCTGGCCGTTGTTTGCGCCGTCGCAGTCGTCCAACAGCCCGTGCTTGGGGACTCAGATAACCACGATGGGAGTCCCAAAGAGGCGGTTATCAAAGAGAGTCACCGTCGACTGGCCCGGTCAGCCGACGTGGACCGTGCCTGACCGGCCGCGGTTTTAGTGCCTGGCGGCTCAGCACCTCGGGTGACGTCGGTTCCCCTCCCAGCCTTTCCGGCAGCCCCGGTCAGGGCGGCCGGAGCCGGGCGTCGAGTGAATCCCGCAGCGCATCGCCGGCGAAATTGAACGCGACGACGGTCAGCATGATGATGAGGCCGGCCGGATAGACCTCCCACCAGTATCCGTCGAGCAGGTACGTGGTTCCCTGGGATAGCATCCCGCCCCAGGTCGCGGCGGGCGGCGGCAGCCCGAAGCCGAGAAAGCTCAGGGTGGCGAGCAAGATGATCGCGTCGGCGACCTGGAAGGTCGCGCTGACCACGATCGTCCCGAATGTGTTGGGCACCAGGTGCCTGACGATGATGCGCGACCTGCGGCCGCCCATCACCCGGACGGCATCGATGAACTCACGCGTGCGCAGCGAGAGCGCTTCGCCGCGCACCAGCCGGGCCGGGGCCAGCCAGGACAGCAGTGAGATCACCACGATCAGCAGCAGGATCGTGGGCCGGAACACCGTTGACAGGTAGATGAGCAGGAAGATCGCCGGGATGGCCAGCACGATGTCCACCACCCGCATCATGACTGCGTCGGCCAGGCCGCCGGTGAAGCCGGCGACCGCACCCCAGACGACGCCGATGGCCGTGGCGAGCACGGCCACGGCCAGGCCGATCTCCAGCGAGCCCCGGCCGCCGATCATCAGGCGGCCGAGGATGTCGTAGCCGTTGCTGTCCGTGCCGAGCGGGCGGCCCTGGCCCGGCGGCAGGTTCGTGAGCTGGATGTTCGTGTGTATCTGATCGGTGTGATAGATCGCGGGCCCGAGGAAGCAGAACAGTGCCATGGCCACGATCACCGCCAGCCCGGCCAGGCCGAGACGGTGGCCCATGAAGGCGCGGGGCACCCGGGTGCGGGCAGCCCGGTCTGCCCGCACCGCGTCAGTCATAGCGGACTCTGGGGTCCAGGACGGCGTACGCGACGTCGGCCAGCAGGTTGCCGAGGACGGTGACGATCCCGGCGAGCACCGTGATGCCGAGCTCGACCGGGTAGTCGGAGTTCACCGCGGCCGTGTAGTAGGTGAGCCCGACTCCGGGGACGTTGAATACGTACTCGACGATGAGGCCGGCGGTGAGCACCGCGGGGATGGACAGGCCGACGAGCGTCGTGACCGAGATCAGCGAGTTGCGCAGCACATGACGGCTCAGCACGAGCCGGTCCGGCAATCCCTTCGCCCTGGCCACACGCACATAGTCCTCGGCCAGGGTTCCGATGGCGGCGGAACGCATATAGCGGCTGAACAGCGCGATGTTGATCAGGGTCAGGGTGAGCACGGGCAGGACAAGCGCCCTGGGGTCAGCCAGCAGGCCGCCGACGGTGCTCGCCTGGGGTGCTTCGGGGGGAAAGATGTGCAGGCCGGTGGACAGGCCGGCGATCAGCAAGATGGCCAGCCAGTATGACGGCATCGAGTACAGCGTGAACGCCGCTGCCGTGGCCAGATGGTCGGTCGCCCGGTTCCTGTGGGTGGCCTGGGCCATTCCTACCGGGATGGCGATCGCCAATGCGAGCACCAGCGCCGAGCCCACCAGAACGAGATCGTTCGGCAGCTGATGGACGACGAGCGAGTCCACACTCTGGTTGAGCCGGTAGGAATAGCCCAGGTCACCGCGGGCCAGGCGGCCCAGGAAGGTGAGGTATTGCTCGATCACGGGACGGCCGAGGCCGTTGGCCCGGTTGAACGCGGCGATCTCGGGCCTGCTGGCCCGTGGGCCGAGGATGGCCTTGGCCAGGCTGCCCGGGATGAGGTGCTCCAGGCCGAAGGTCACCGCGGTAACCCCGACCACGACCCCCGCGGCCTGGGCGATCCGCCGGATGATGTATCCGATCACCGTCAGCCCTTCGTGAAATACCACTCCTGCGGGCTGATGAATCCGTAAGCGTTCGGCGTGTAGCCGCGCAGGTTCGACGCCGCCGTGTCCAGGCTGCCCGGACTCGGCTGCCAGAAATCGGGCAGCTGCAGCCGCACCTGGTCGGCGTAGGCATTGAGGGCCGCCTGGGCGCCCGCTGCTGATGTCGTCGTCGTCGCGGCGATCAGCTTGTCGACAGCGGGGTCAGAGTAGTTGTTGACGTTGCCGAGCGCACCGGTCTGGAAGATCTCCTCCCCGCTGGGATAGTGGCCGGGCGCGAAGACCCAGCTGGCGCCGTACTGGCCGATCTCCCAGTCGCAGGCGGATGACGACTGGGCACAGGACAAGATCGTCGAGGTGACGGTGGCCGATGTCACCTCGTTCAGCGAGATCTCGATCCCGACCTGCTTGGCGACCGACTGCAGGTCGGCCATCGAGCCGTCGGTGTAGGGCAGCCCGCTCGGGTACATCAGGGTGAAATTGAGCGGTTCACCGGCCCGGATTCCCTGGCCGCACTCGTTCGCCGCGGTACCCGGCCTGGCGCAGGTGCTGACCCCATTCGGGACGATCTTCCAGCCGTGCCCGGCGAGCAGCGCCCTGGCCGCCGGCACGCTGAAGGGGTAGGGATTCACCGACGCGTTGGCATCGGAGTAGGGATTGGCCGGGCTGGCCGGCACCGGGCTGTAAGTGGGCACGCCGAGGCCGCCGTAGTAGGCGTGGATCCATCCGGTCTGGTCGACCAGATGCTGGAATGCCTGGCGGAAATAGAGCTGCCGCAGGATCGGGCCGACCTTCGGGTTGTTGAAGTTCGGCTCGAAATAGTCGAAGCCGAACGGGAAATCCTTGATCAGCTGATAGCCCTGCGCGCGCAGGGCGGGCTGCTGCGGCAGGTCGTTGTCGGGTACGTAGCCGACCGAGATCTGCTGGCCGGAGCGGCCGGGCCCGCCGCTGGCCGGCCCGGCCTTCAGTACCGAGAACTCGGCGGTCGTGCTGGTGAAAGGCAGCTCGACGAACTTCGCCAGGTGCGGCTTCTGCGGGCCGGAGTATCTCGGGTTGGGCACGAAGGTAGCGGTGCCGTCGCTGGTCAGGCTGGTCAGCTTCCACGGGCCGTCGACGACCGACCAGATGGGACTGGACGCGTAGCCGGAGATCTTCTTGGCCTCACCGTTCAGGAAGCCGTAGACGGCTTTGGCGCCCGCCGTGGTGGTGTCAGGCAGGTTTGCCGCTGCCGGGGAGGGGGCCTGCTGGGTCAGTGACGTCCGGTCCCAGGCGATCGGCAGCGGGGTGATCTGGGACAGCTCGTTGTAGGTGAACCAGAACGGGTTGTAGCTGGCGTTCAGGCGCAGTTGCACCGTGGTCGGGCTGAGCGCCTTCCACGAGACCACATTGTCGGGGAACCCACCGGGGACATAAGACGCCCAGCCTGCGGTGTTGGCCTTGAGCAGGTTGATCCAGAACCCGACGTCGCGGGCACTCACGGTCTCGCCGTCGGACCAGACGTAATGCTTGAGCGTGATGGTGACGACGCGATTGCCATCGCTGTAGACCGGCGCGTCGCCGATCGAGAGCGGGTAGTCGACCGACGTGGCTCCCTTGTCGCCGTACCAGTAGAGCGGCGGGTAGAGCAGAGTCTGGAAATCGGCGGTGTTCTCCACGCTGAAGTCCGCGCCGGACACGAGCGGAAAGATGTACGTGGGGGTCTGCAGGGGCTGCTCAGCGAAGTTCGCGGTGCCGCCCTCGACCGCCTTACCGCCGCCGGAACTACTGGCGGTGCTGCCCGAGGAGCATGCCGCCAGGCCGAGGGCCGCTGCCACGGCGAGCGCGAGCGCTGCGGAAGTCATGCGGCGACGTGATCTGCTGGGGGCCTTCACGGCTGCCTCCCTACGCCGGCATTACCCGGTCAGGTTCAAACGGTCGGTGGCGCGGGCCGTATGGCCAGCCACCCTCTCAGCCCGGTCAGCCCGAGCTCCCGTGTGGTTGTGCGTTCATGTTACCGCCCCGTCACCGGCCAGACGCCGGCGGGTTGATGCCCATGCCGGACACGACGAGGTCGAATGACGACGGCGGCCGGATCGCGCCGAAATATGCCTGCTCTGCGATCAGCCAGTCCGGGTCCCACTCCTCCGGCGTGACCCGCGCGCGCAGTCGCCGCAGTCGCTCCTGTTCCGGCGTGTCGACCAGCACCGACCTGTCCATCAGGTCGGACAGCTCAGGCGCGGCGGAAAAGACACCCTCGAGCACGATGAGGGCCGCGGGGGCGACCGTGACGGCGCCGTCGAGCCCGGCGCCGCGCTCCCAGTCGAACCTGCGGAACGTCGCGCGGCGGCCCGCTTTCAGCGGCTGCACGGCCTGAGCCCGGATCCGGCGCCAGTCGTAGTACTGAGCCATTGAGTGGCCGCCCGCCGCCGGGCCGCCTGCCTGGGCGGGCCGACTGTGATCCCGGGCCGCCGGGCCACCTGCCGGTGTGGCCGGCTGCTGGAAGAAATCGTCGGTGTGCACGAGCGCCGCACCGGTCGCCTGGGCCACGGCGGCCGCGAGTGTGGACTTACCCGCGCCGCCGTGCCCGTCGATGGCGACTACCAGCACCCCGGGCTGCGCCGCCTGCCACCGGCCGACCGCCTTCACCACCCGCCGTACCGCGCCGCCGCCGTGGACTCCCTCGGCCGACGTCATTCCGCTCCCAGTCCCACCAGTCCCACCAGTCCCGTCAGGGTAGCCCCATCATGCGGGCCGGCGAACTTGCGGACCGGCGGGTCAGCGGGCCTCGGGCGTGCCCCGCGGATCTTGGTGGATGCGGGACACGCCCTAGTGACGCAGGTCGAATGGGCGCAGGTAGGGGGCGGGGCGGTAGCTGGTAAAGGCCGGCGCGGTCGGGACGACTCCGCTGCTGGCGGCGTAGATGTTGTAGGCGGGGCCGAGTGCGGTCGCCTGGCTGTTGAGGGCGGCCGGGCGAAGCGCTGAGCTGTCCCAGTGCCCCCTGTGCAGGCGGTTCAGCAGCACCTGGGCCGCGGTGATCGTCTCGGCCGGCGTGAATGCGCAGTGCCCGGCCCGCTGGACGAAGATCTGCCGGAGCAGCCGCCCGTCGCCGGCCCGGTCCACGACACTGCGGTAGGCCTGCTCGTTCTCCGGAACCACCAGGCCGTCGCCGGTGGTGTGCATCGTGAGTACCGGCATGGACAGCTCGCCGTCGAACGCGATGTTGTGCGCGAGGTAGCTGACGGCCGACGGGTCGGCGCTGATCCGGCTGGCGTGATTGAGCGTTTCCAGGTCACCGCTCAGGCTCAGGCCCGCCGCCTGGTACAGGGCCACCACTTCACGGAAGTCGGCCGACTTGGCCAGGTCGCTGAAGTAGTTCACTCCGGTGTTCCAGGACGGGTTCCCGCCCGCCCGGGCCTCGAGCTCGGCACGGAATGCGAACACGAACGGGAAGGTCACCCGGCTCTCCCAGAGGAACTGGTTAGCCTCCTGGCCTGCGAAGTCGTTGCTCGCCGGCTCCGGTGACAGCGGAGTGAACCAGCCGGGTGTGTCGCCGAGCGCCGCGGCGAGGGCGAGCCGCGCCCGGCCCTGCGGGGTCTGCTGCGCGCCGGCCGCTGCGGTCTCGGCGGCGGTCAGGTTGGCGGCCGGGTTGGTGATGTTG
>DAIRVB010000308.1:0-5748 GCA_036803065.1 Streptosporangiaceae bacterium | reverse complement strand
CAACTGACTCAGGAGAAACGTGAACTCGCCGACACCCCGGAAGCCGAACTGGCCGAGTTGACCGCCCTGTACGAAGCCAGGGGCCTTTCCGCGGCCACCGCCCACACCGTCGCCACTGAGCTGACCGCCCAGAACGCCCTGAGTGCCCACCTCGACGCTGAGCTGCACATCGACCCCGACGACCTCGCCAGGCCCGTGCAGGCCGCCGCCGCGTCGGCCCTGTCATTTACATCCGGCGCGCTGCTACCGCTGCTGGCCATCCTGCTCCCCCCAGCCGCGCTCCGGGTACCGGTCACTTTTGTCGCCGTCCTGATCGCTCTCGGTCTGGCTGGTGCCCTCAGCGCCCGCATCGGCGGCAGCAACATCCGCCGCGCCGTCCTTCGAGTAGTCATCGGCGGAGCGCTCGGACTAGCCTTCACCTACGGTGTCGGGCACCTATTCGGCACCGCCATCGGCTGATCAACCAGCCGCTGCCCGGTAACGAATCCCCCATCGAGATGCCTTGGTGGCCCGTACCGGCGAGTCAGTGCGCACCCGACGGTACCTAGCAGGCCAGCGGACGCTTGCAGAGGCACTCCGAGCCGCCTCTGTGCGCAAGCGACGGCTCGATGCTGGGCGAGCGTTGGGCGCAGATCAGGCGTTATGCGTGGCCAGGGAGCCCTGCCGAGTGTCCGCGTGAGCGCCCGACCTGCCGCAGGTGCGGGCCGGGCCGTCGGCCCAGGCTGCTACCCGGCAAGGCCGTGCTAGTCACAGCACGGCGCCGCGCGGAGCCACCTCAAGGGCGGCAACGCCCCGGCCGTACAGGACTAGCAGCCGGTCACCGTGCCCGCAGCGCAGTATCCCGGCATCCTCCGCGAGGGCAGCGATGACGTGCTCAAGGACCTCGTCCTCGGCGAGGATGCCCGGTTCCTCGTACGTAACATCCAGGTGATCGCCGCCAGTGAGCCGGACGCGCAGCACAATCTCTGCCATGGCCATGCACTCTAGACCGTCTCATCATCTGGCCGGGAATCCCGGCGGTTGCAAGGGTGCGGCACGCGCCAGCAGCGAGCGGCTCGAGGCGCTTCTGTATTCACCTTCACTGCCTGGGTGCCCTGGCCTGAGCCTGACCACGATGGTGTTAAGCCTCATGAGGGAGGACGATATTGAGCGGCGAAGGGGATAGAATGAAGAGCCGGGCTTATGCAGCGGGCGCTGCCGTCATCGGCAGCGCGGCGGCCGCCTACATCCTGGTAGGCAGGCCGAGGCAGCTCGGCTGGGGTGCGACCGATGAAGAAACCGGCGCCACCCTCGCCGGCGATGACCTGATCCCGGCCCCCGACCTGGTGGCAACCCGTGCCACCACCGTCCACGCCCCGGCAGATCAGATCTGGCCGTGGATCGCCCAGCTCGGGCAGGGGCGGGGCGGCTTCTATAGCTATGACGCACTCGAGAACCTGATCGGCTGTGACATCCGCAGCGCGGACCGGGTCGTCCCAGAGTGGCAGGACGTCAAGGTCGGGGACGAGGTCAAGCTCGCCCCGGAGGTCGGGCTGGGTGTAACCGTTGTGGAGCAGGGCCGGGCGCTGGTCCTCCGCGGTGGCGTCCCGATGGGCGCAGCACCGCCGCCGTACGACTTCACCTGGGCCTTTGCCCTGGGAGAGCAGCCGGGCGGGACAACGCGCCTGCTGGTGCGCGAGCGATACGCGTACTCGCGGTGGTGGGCTCGGTTGCTCGTCGAGCCCGTTGCAGCGGTCAGCTTCCTGATGACGCAGCGGATGCTGCGCGGCATCAGGGACCGCGCCGAACGGGACGGCGGCCCAGGGGCTTGAAACCGGGCGCGGGGACCGGCCTGGCCAAGAGCCCCGCGGATTTCCCGGCGGGATTCCAGTCCTGCGACGCCGGCACCCGGCAATCGCGACCGCAGACATCCACCAGTCTGCGGCAGAACCGGCCGGAACTTGGCCAGGACCGGGCTTTGCCAAACCAGGTGCGGCGGACATGCCGTTCTACGCCGCTCAGTCCCTGGTCAGCGCGACGACAGGGATGACGCGAACGGTCTTGGCCTCGTGATCGGCGAAGAACTGATACTGCTCCTTGAGCATGCTCCACAGCGGCTCCCGCTCCGCACCGCCGTAGGGAACGGCCACGGCCTCGAACCTCTCGCCGCCGGCCTCCACGACAACCTGAGGATTCGCCACCAGGTTGAGATACCAGTCCGGATGTTTGGTCGCCCCCATGTTGGACGCGATGACAAGCAGCCGGTCGCCGTCGCGGTGGAACATCATCGGCGTGGTATGGCGCCCTCCCGTCTTAGCCCCGGTGGTGGTGAGCAGCAGGAGGCGGTCACGGTGCATCCCCTCGATCTCTCCACCAGCCCGGAACTGCTCGATCACCCTGCGGTTGATCTCCTTGACGTCCATCTTTCCTCCCCGGCCGTACTGGCGGACTGGTGATCATCCCGGCTGCGCGCGGGAACAGCGACGCACGCAGCATGCCTCACACATGTATTCTCCCGCCCGGACTTGGCTGACAGCGAGCCACGGCGCGGCGCAATCCGCCGATACGGGCGGGCTGGTGGTCGGCGATGTCTGGCTGCCGGCCCACCCAGATGGATCTCGTTATGGCGCCACGAAGGCCGCGCCTGGCTGGCCGGGCGGGCGCGCGTGAACTTGCTGCGACCGCTCCGGTCACGAGCTCCGAGACGATGGGATGGCTCCGGGCTGCGGCCGGCATCGCGCTCATTGAGGCACCGGGAACTCGGTCGTAGCGGCGCTGCAGATCTGGCCATTCTGTCGCGCTGGCAAGGCGTGCGTACCCGGGACCGGCTGTCAGGTCCCTGGCGACGTTGACGCTCCTGAACCGGGTGGCCCGTGCCGCACGGCGTGGAGAAGGTCGCGCTTATCGTGGTCGTCGTTGCGCCGGGTTCGGTGAACCACTCGCGCCCGAGCAGGAGCCCGAAGGCGGGCGGTTTCAGCTGGGAAGCTGGCGCTGGCGCTCTTCGAGCTGGCGGAAGATGTCGCTGTAATCGCCGTGCATATCGTGCGGCACGCGCCATACGTCGACTGTTGCGAAGCAGCCGAGTGCGCGAACGTGGACGGTCGGAGCGTCTGGCCGGCCGGCGTCGCGCCCCCACTCGCGACGGTGACCGAAGATGGTGATTCCGCCGACATCGACGTTGATGCCCTCCGGCACATACACATCGACGTTACCGAAGGCCACCAGGACAGTCATGGATGTCTGCGGATGGTCGATCGTCGCTTCGCGCAGATCGAAGTCGAGATCTCCCAGGACAGCGGCGGCGACGGTCCGCCCGCGTAGTCTCAGCCGTCCGCGTCGCGCGACATGGCCGAGCAAGGCTGCGGTGAAGCGGGCCGGTTTGCGGCGCGAACGGGCCACCTCAGAGGAGACGTCGGGCAGGTCTTCCTGGACACGCGCCAGTTCCCCGCAGAGACGGGCCCGGAGCGCGGCCTCGACTCGCTCGGAGAACTCATCGAGCGTCAAGCGCCCCGCCAGAAGGTGACCGCGAAGCGCGATGACAGCCTGTTCGCGCTCGGCATCCGAGACGCGAAAAGACGCATCGTCCATGGCTGCCACGCTAGATCACGCCGTGCCTCTAGAGGAACTGTGTGAGCGACAAAGTGTTGCCGTCGGGATCGGCGAACCATGCGACCTTGTCGCCGCCCGGCGTTGTCCAGATACCAGTTTCGTCCTGGTCCATTCCGTCGTACGTCTTGAACGCGACGCCTTTCGCCGTGAGACCCTGGACTGTGGCTTCGATGTCCGTGACCCGCCAGCCGAGCACGGTGTAGCTGGCGCGGGAGACTTCAGAGACTGCCGTGACCCGCAACATTGTGCCGTGTGCGTCAGGCCACGGTCTTCACTTGTATCAACGGACCGGCCTTGCCGCGACATACTTCCCACGTGGAGCGAAAGGGTCGTGATTGAGAATCGGTGGTCCTTCCGGCCGCGCTGGTGAAGGAGCGTTCCGCGCGGGGTGAAGAGGCGGCGCGCCAGTGGCTTCGATCGGTTGCGGGCATCGTTGAGGAGGCGGCCGGCCGGTGGCATCTCAATGTGGACACCGGCGAGTGGATGCACGGCTGGTTCGCCGTTGTAGTGCCAGTACATCGAGGAGATGAGGCGTGCGTCCTGAAGGTCAGCCAGCTCACAGAAGCAGTTGCCGCCGAGGCGCTGGCTCTCTCCGCGTGGGACGGCAACGGTGCGGTCCGGTTGCTCGATGCTGATCCCGAGGCGGGAGTTCTGCTCCTCGAACGCCTCGATCCACGGCGATCGCTCTTCGACCTGCCCTGGACGGACGCCGCGGAGGTGGCAGCCGCCCTGCTGCGCCGGCTGGCGAGCGTCACGGCTCCTCCCGGCGTTCCAGCCCTGCGCCAGATCGCCGAGACGATCGCAGATTCTCTGCCAGAGCGGAACGCGAGCGCGGGCGCCCCCGTCCCCGAGCCTTATCTCGAGGCTGCCGTGGGTCTTGCGCTGGAGATTGGCGCCGACGCCGGCGACCGGCTGGTGCACGCCGACCTTCACTATGGCAACGTCTTGGCCGGTGAAAGAGAACCATGGCTGGCTATCGACCCGAGGGCGGTCAGCGGCGATCCAGAGCACGCCGTCCCGGAGCTGCTGTGGACCCGGCTAGACGAGGTTGGCAGCGCCGCGGGACTACGGCGGCTGATGGCGATCCTGGTGAGGAACGGCGACCTCAATCCCGAACTGGCTCGGAACTGGTCCATCGTCCGATGCGTCGACTACTGGCTATGGGGACTCGAGCACGGGCTGACTGAAGACCCCAAGCGCTGCCGGCGCATCATCGAGATCCTGACCGGCACACCCGCATAGCGCCGCCGCTACCGGCCGGAAGTTCCCGGGGACCTTGATCCGGACGGTCCCGGTCCGTTGTCAGCGCGGAGAGATTCCCACCGAGGTGACGGCGCGGACGGCGCGACCTGGGAGCCAGGTGGTATGGCCGGGGGCGAGCGGCCGGCGGAGTCCGAGAGCACCGATGCGGAGTCGTATGAATTCATGGCAGGCGAGGTCACCGCACTCGCAGATGAACGAGCGCACCACCGCGCCTCCCGCTCGATCAGGCGCCTGAGCGCGGCATACAGCCTGGCTGGGCCTTGAGGCGTTCCCTGCGCACGAAGCCGCTCGCGCTGAAACTCCCGGGCGGGTACCAGCCACGCCGCCTGCGAGCGCATCGCGATGCCGGCGGAGATAGCGGACGCGGGCAGCGTCGACCCTTCAGCGACGATCAGCGGCGAGGCGGGCAGCGCTGCCAGGTCATCGACAACCATCGCGCCACGCTCCCGGTGCAGCGACATCTCGAGCATGCCGGTCACGGTTGAGCGCTCCCAGCGTTCCTCAGAAGTCAGCGCTTCCCAGCGGTGCGCGGCCTCATGACCAGCAGCCAAGGCTCGATCACGATGCAGCCAAGTCCGAGTGTCAGCACTGTAAAGCCGTAGGCCGTGCTGGCAGGCCAGCCACGTCGCTACGGTCGACTTCCCGGACGCAGGCGGGCCGCCCAGCCAGAGCACATGCTGCACGAGTCAAACGTAAGCTCTGCAGAATGGGGTTGCCCCGCTGGTCAGTATGGTCCGGCGCGGGCGACCGGACCACGGCCCGGTTCTTCGCGGCAGCGGTTCCGATCGCCTACTGGGCGCCGTTCTTCCTGGCCCCTCTGGTCCCCGGCCGACCAGCCTGCCTGGCGCGGCTGCTACCACCGCGACGGCGGCCGCTGGATGGCTCATTGACCGCCGT
>DAIRVB010000307.1:0-5760 GCA_036803065.1 Streptosporangiaceae bacterium | reverse complement strand
TGCTCCGCTCATTCGCGGGCGCCTACCGCCGTGACGTCGACGCGGCGGAAGGCGCGGGATCCGGACCTGACATCGACCGCACCTCCCCTCTGTCTCCTGAAACCTCTGTCACCTGAAACCTCTGCTGCCTGAAAAGCGACTCCAGCCTTATTATGCCAGCCGCCGGGAGCGCCGCCTGCCGTAGCCTGGCCCCGCCCGCAGGCGAGCGCCCGGTTCTGGCGACTACTTTACGATTCAGGTCCCGCACTTTGCGTTACACGTGCGAAGCTTGGAACCCGGCCGCGCCAGACTGGCCGGACCCGCCCGCCGGTCCCGCACGTTGGAGCCGCCATGGGCCCTCGTGCGTCCCGTATGCCCGGTGCGCTCCGGCGGGGCATCCTGCCGGGACGCCACGCCAGGCGGGCGCAGATCACCCTAGGAAGGACGATGCTTTGCCGGCCGAATGCCAGGGCAATGCCGCGCGGCGCACACCGGGCCGCTCCCGGTACGCGGCAATGGCCGCCGGGATCTGCCTGGCCCTGCTAGCCGCGGCCTGCTCGGCCACTCATGGCCTGCAGGCCTCGCGGCCCTCCCGCACCGCACATCCGGCCGCCTCCGGCGCTTCAGCCCGGCCCAGTCCCCCGGTCCCGCCGACCCTGGAGGTCACGTCAGCCGCCTATCAGCTGCCGGCCGGAATCTCACGGGAGGCAGTTCTCCCGCAGGGCCGGGACCTGCTCATCGCCGGGGGCCTCACTCCGCAGGCCACGTCGACGGACGCGGTAACCCGGCTCGATCCGGCGACGGGCCAGACCAGCCGGGCCGGGCGGCTGGCTTCCGCCACGCACGACGCGGGGGCCGCCCTGGTCGGCGGGCGGGTGATGGTCTTCGGCGGCGGTGAGCAAACCAGCGTGGCGGCGGTGCAAGCGATCGAGCCGGATGGCGTCGCGACCGTGACCGGCCGGCTTCCCGGTCCCCGTTCGGACCTGTCAGCGGTGACCGCGGGCGGCACCGCGTACATACTCGGCGGGTACGACGGCACTGCCTACGACGCTTCCGTCCTGGCCACCACCGACGGCCGGCGATTCCGCACTGTGGCCAGGCTGCCGGAGCCCGTCCGGTATCCGGCCGTGGCCGTCCTGGCCGGCCAGATCTGGGTCTTCGGCGGCCAGACCCCGGCCGGTATCACCAGCGTGATCCAGCGGGTCAGCCCGGGCAGCGGCCAAGCCACCGTGGCAGGCCACCTGCCCCGGCCGATGACCGGCGGATCAGCATTCACCCTGGGCGGCACGCTCTATATCGCGGGAGGGCAGGTCGCGGCCACCGCCGGGGCGGCGACAGCAAGCCCGGCAGCGGCCCTGGCGACCAGCAGCGCAGTGCTCAGCTTCGACCCGGGGCGAGGCACGGTCACGACCGTCGGCCGCCTCCCGGTGCCGGTCGCCAACGCTGGGGTCGCGGTCCTCGGCGGCACCGCATTCCTGGTGGGCGGGAACAACGGGCAGCGCGCGGTGCCGACGGTGACCCGGCTCCGGCTGGTGGCGTCCGGCTCAGCCGTCCCGCAGGCGGCGGGCATCCCGCCGGCCGCTGGGGTTCCGGCACGAGCAGGCCGTCCCGTGGGAACAAGCCACCCCCGGACCGTACCGGCGCAAGCCGCTGACGGACCCATCCTGGGCCCGCCGCCCTGGCTGTCCGCTGCCCGGGGTCCGGGGCATCTGGTGGCCGGCTCCGACCCGTCCGTGCTGCCAGGGGACGTCCTCATCGCGGACAACTCGAACGACCGGCTGCTCATCGTGGACCCCCAGGGACGCGTCCGGTGGCAGTTCCCGCAGCCGGGTGGTCTCGCGAGAGGGCAGGCCTTCCGTCTTCCTGACGACGCCTTCTTCTCCCCGGACGGCCGGGACATCGTCGCGACCGAGGAGGACTACTCCGTCGTCAGCGTGATCGACGTCGCCGCGAACAAGATCATTTACCGCTACGGTACGCCCGGGGTGCCCGGCAGCACCCCGAATCACGTGGCGAACCCCGATGACGCGATGCTGCTGCCGGGCGGCGCGCTGCTCACCGCGGACATCAAGAACTGCCGGATCCTGCTGATCCGGCCGCCCGCGCACAGCCCCATGCGGATCATCGGGACAACCGGCCTGTGCGGGCACAATCCCCCGTCCAATTTTGGCAGCCCCAACGGGGCGTTCCCGACCACGGACGGCAGGTACCTGGTCACGGAGATCAATGGTGACTGGGCCAACGAGATAGACCTGCGCGGGCACGTCTACTGGTCCACCCACCCGCCCGGCGTCGCCTACCCCTCGGACACCAACGAGGTCTACCCGGGCCGGTACCTGACGGTCGACTACTCCACTGCCGGGCAGGTCGTCGAGTTCGATTCGCGCGGGCACCTGCTCTGGCGGTTCGGCGGCCTCAACCACCCGTCACTGGCACTTCCCCTCCCCAACGGCGACATCCTGGTCAATGACGACTACAACGACCGGGTCATCGTCATCGACCCCACCACCAACCGGATCGTGTGGCAGTACGGGCACACCGGGGTGCCGGGCACCGCACCCGGCTACCTGAACGACCCCGACGGGGTGGATGTGACGCCACCTGATTCGATGCTGATCGCGCATGCGAGCACCATGGGACGCCCCTGACCGAACGCGTGGCGGGCCCGGGTATCACCCGGCAGCCAGTAGCCAGCACGCGGCCAACCGGGCTCAGGCCCCCAGATCCCCGGCGCGCACCGGGAGCCGATCAAGGAGATCCCGTGTTACGGCGGTGACCACTGCCACTGCCCGGTCGAACGCCTCGATGTCGGAAGGGACCGTGCGCCGGAAACCGCTCACTGTCCTGACGTACTCGAGCGCAGCGGCCCGCACATCCTCATCGGTTACGCCGTGAGCGTATGGGGCGCGCAAGATCTTGATGTCGCGGCACATGAGGTGAAACTACGCCACCGCAGCCCCCTGATGGCAGCTAAAAAACACGGCAATCTTGAACTGCCACGAGGAGTCGGCGCGCTGTCACGCTCCGCCGCTAGAACGCCGGGCTGCACAGGGATAACGAAGGATCCAGCGGCACCAGGAACATGGCTCCCCCACTGGAAGTCCGCGCCGCCGGAAGTCAGCTGGCGGCGCGGACTTCCAGTTGATCGAGCAGCACCTGGGTGGCGCTCGCCACGGTATCCACGGCCCGCTCGAACGCCTCGGTGTTGGAGCGACTCGGCTGCCGGAACCCGCTGATCTTCCTGACGTACTGGAGGGCGGCAGCCCGCACGTCCTCCTCTGTCACGCTCTCGGCATACGGCATACGCAAAGTCTTGATGCTGCGGCACATGAAACGAAACTACCTCCGAGCCGGGGCATAACGCAGGCCGGCGGCACGCCTAGTCCAGGCCGAGCAGGGGTTCCAGGCCGAACGTCAGGCCGGGTGGCAGCGACGCCACCCCGCGCACGCCGAGCAGCACGCCGGGCATGAAGGATGACCGGTCCAGCGAGTCATGCCGGATGGTCAGGATCTCGCCGTGCCCGCCGAGCAGGACCTCCTGATGGGCCACCAGGCCAGCCAGGCGCACCGAATGCACGTGCACCCCGTCCATGATCGCGCCCCTGGCCCCGTCGGCGGCGGAGACCGTGGCATCGGGTGAGGGACCCAGGCCCGCGGCCCGCCGGGCCTCGGCGATCAGTGACGCGGTTCGCGCCGCGGTCCCCGACGGCGCGTCCACCTTGCGCGCATGGTGCAGTTCGACGATCTCAGCTGAGTCGAAGAACCGCGCGGCCTGGGCGGCGAACCGCATCATGAGCACCGCGCCGAGCGAGAAGTTCGGCACCACCAGCGCGCGGGTGGCAGGCGCGTCCGCCAGCCACCCGGTCACCTGCGAGGTCCGGGACTCGTCGAAGCCCGAGGTGCCGACGACCGTGTCCAGCCCCTGGCCGATGCACCAGCGCAGGTTGTCCATGACCACGCCCGGGTGCGTGAAGTCGACCACCACGTCACACCCCGCGAGCGCGTCGCGCGAGTCCCCCTCGTCCACCGTCGCGACGACATCCAGATCCCCGGCAGCGGCCACCGCCTGGCAGACCTCGGACCCCATCCGCCCCTTGGCACCGAGCACGCCGACCTTGATCATGCCGTCAGGCCCGTGCCTATCAGCCCCGTGCCTATCAACCCAGTGCCTCGGTGAACGCGGCGTCATCGTCGTACGGGCCGACCACGGCGAGCACCTTGGGCCGGGCGAGCACCTCCGCGGCGACGCGACGCACGTCATCGTGAGTCACCGCCTTGATCGAGGCGAGGATCTCGTCGACTGGCTCAAGCCTCAGGTAGGACAGCTCGGCCTTGCCGAGGCGGCTCATCCGCGACGAGGGGTCTTCCAGGCCGAGCACGATCGACCCGCGCAACTGGCCCTTGCCGCGCTCCAGTTCGGCGTCGTCCAGCCCGCCCGAGATCACCTTGGCCACCTCGTCCCGGCAGATCGCGAGCACCTCGTCGGCCTTGGACGGCAGGCAACCGACGTAGACGCCCCAGATGCCGGTGTCGGCATGCTGGGAGGAGAAGCTGTACACCGAGTAGGCGAGCCCGCGCTTCTCCCGTACCTCCTGGAACAGCCGGGAGGACATGCCGCCGCCCAGCGCCGCGTTCAGCACGCCGAGCGCGAACCTCCGGTCGTCCGTCCGGGACAGGCCCTCACAGCCGAGTATCAGGTTGGCCTGCTCGATACCTCGCGAGACGAGCCGCACCCCAGTGCCCGCCTCGGCCAGCCCGGCCGGCCCGGCCAGCCGCGGGCCGGCGGGGTCGGCGCCGCCGGACAGGACGTGGCTGAACGACTCGCGCACGGCGTCGGCGACCTGCCCGTGCTCGAGGTTGCCCGCCGCCGCCACCACCAGGTCCGGCGGCGTGTACCGCGCATGGTAGTGCTCGGCGATCTGCTCGCGGGTGATCGAGTTAATCGAGTCAACCGTGCCCAGGATCGGGCGGCCGAGCGGGGTGTCACCGAACAGCTTGGCGACAAATGCCTCGTGCACACTGTCCGAGGGATCGTCGTCGTTCATGGCGATCTCTTCGAGGATCACGCCACGCTCGGCGTCCACGTCCCTGGGCTCGATCAGCGAGCTGGTCACCATGTCGGACAGCACGTCGATCGCGAGCGGCAGGTCAGCGTCGAGCACCCGCGCGTAGTAGCAGGTGTATTCCTTGCCGGTGAAGGCGTTCAGCTCGCCGCCAACCTCGTCCATGGTGGCGGAGATCTCCAGTGCCGTGCGCTTCGGAGTGCCCTTGAACAGCAGGTGCTCCAGGTAGTGCGTGGCCCCGGCATGGTCGGTGTCCTCGTCCCGGGACCCGATGCCCGCCCAGATCCCGAACGCGACCGAGCGCACCGAGGGCAGCGACTCCGTGATGACCCGGAGCCCACCAGGGAGCACCGTGCGGGTGACGGCCTCGTCGCCACCCGCCATCGGCTGCGTGCTCACGAGTCGCGGTGCCTGCGCTCGCGGTGGCGGGTGCGGTGACCGTCCCGGTCACCTCCCTGGCCCGCGGCGCCCTGGCGGTCGTCACGGTCCCCCCGGTCACGGCCGGGGCCACCGCCCTCATCGCTAGAGACACCCTCGGCAGCCTCGCGCTCGACCACTTCCACGGGAACCAGGGACAGCTTGCCGCGGTCGTCCACCTCGCGGATCTCCACCGGGATCTTGTCGCCCACCTTGACCACATCGTCCACGTTCTCGATCCGGGCCCCGCCGTGCAGCTTGCGGATCTGGGTGATGTGCAGCAGCCCGTCCTTGCCGGGCA
>DAIRVB010000306.1:0-5765 GCA_036803065.1 Streptosporangiaceae bacterium | reverse complement strand
CATCGGCACCTGTTTCACGGGCACCACGTCCCGGCTCGGCGGGGCGGGAACGCGCGGGCGTGCCGCAGCGCCGTGTCGGCCGCGATCGCGTCGAACCCCACCCCGCCGAGCCGGGACGTGGTGCCCGTGAAACAGGTGCCGATGATGTCTTCGCCAAGGCCGATCGCGTCGAAGATCTGGGCGCCCGTGTAGGAGGCGACCGTCGAGACGCCCATCTTCGACATGATCTTGAGCAGGCCCTTGCCGAGCGCCTTGATGAGGTTGTCCGCGGCCTTCTTCGCGGTGATCTTCTCCAGCATCCCGCGCCGGCCCATGTCCTGGACGGACTTCAGCGCCAGGTACGGGTTGACTGCGGCCGCGCCGTACCCGACGAGCAGGGCGATGTGGTGGCACTCGCGGGCGTCGCCGGCCTCCACGATCAGCCCGGCCTGGGTCCGGGTCCGCTCCCTGATCAGGTGGTGGTGCACGGCCCCGGTGAGCAGCAGCGACGGGATCGGCGCGAGCGCGTGGTCCGTACCACGGGGGGTGCCGGGGGGTGCCGGGCCATCGGGGTCTGGGGTGTCCCCAGAGAGCACGGTGTCCTCCCGGGCCAGCACTGCGCCCCGGTCGGACAGCACGATGATCCGCGCGCCGTCCTCGATGGCCTGCGACACCTCCCCGCAGATCTCCGCCAGCCGGCCGCGCAAGGCGTCGCCGCCGCCAGCGACCTCGTAGCGGCCGTCCGCGACGTAGGACGCGACCCCGGGCAGGTCGCCATCGTCGTTGACGTGGATGATCTTGTTCAGGTCGTTGTCACTGATCACCGGGTACGGCAGCACGATCTGCCGGCAGGAGGCCGGGCCCGGTTCGAACAGGTTCTCCTCGGGGCCGGTGGCCGACTGCAGAGAGGTCACCAGCTCCTCCCTGATCGCGTCCAGCGGCGGGTTCGTCACCTGCGCGAACAACTGAGTGAAGTAGTCGAATACCAGCCGGGGGCGGTCGGACAGCACCGCGAGCGGGGTGTCGGTGCCCATCGACCCGATCGGCTCCGCGCCGCTGCGGGCCATCGGGCCGAGCAGGATCCGGAGTTCCTCCTCGGTGTACCCGAACAGCTGCTGCTGGGTGGTGAGTTCCTCACTATCAGTCAGCGCACGCTCACGATCCGGCAGGTCATCGAGGTGCATGAGGCCCGCGTGCAGCCAGTCCGCGTACGGATGCTCGGCCGCCAGGGCGGACTTGACGTCCGCGTCCTCCAGGATGCGCCTGCTGTCGGTGTCGACCAGGAACACCCGGCCCGGCTGCAGCCGGCCCTTGCGGATCACATCGGCCTGATCGATGTCGAGCACCCCGACCTCGCTGGCCAGGACGACGAGGCCGTCGCGGGTCACCCAGTACCGGCCCGGGCGCAGGCCGTTGCGGTCCAGCACCGCCCCGATGATGGTGCCGTCGGTGAACGCGACGCAGGCCGGGCCGTCCCATGGCTCCATGAGCGTGCTGTGGAAACGGTAGAACGCCCGCCGTGCGGGATCCATCTCCTCATGCTTCTCCCACGGCTCCGGGATCATCATGAGCATGGCGTGCGGCAGTGACCTGCCCCCCAGGTGCAGCAGTTCCAGGCACTGGTCGAAACTCGCCGAGTCACTGGCGCGGTCATCGAGGATGGGCAGCAGTCGCTCCATCCCGCGCCCGTCGGCGGCCGCCGGGAACAAGCCGCTGGACAGCATCGCCTCGCGCGCCTGCATCCAGTTGCGGTTGCCACGGACCGTGTTGATCTCGCCGTTGTGCGCGATGAACCGGTAGGGGTGGGCCAGCGGCCAGGACGGGAACGTGTTGGTGGAGAACCTGGAATGGACCAGGGCCAGGGCCGAGACATAGCCGGAGTCCGACAGGTCCGGGTAGAACGGCTCCAGTTGGGGCGCGGTCAGCATCCCCTTGTACACGATCGTCCGGGAGGACAGGCTCGGGATGTACACGCCGACCTCGTGCTCGGCCCGCTTGCGCAGGCAGAACGCCCGCCGGTCCAGGACAAGGCCACTCTCGCCGCCACTCTCGGCGGCGACGAACAACTGCGCCAGCCGGGGCAGCACGGCCAGCGCGCCCTGGCCGCAGTGCGCGGGGTCGAAGGGCACGTCACGCCAGCCCAGGACGGTCAGGCTCTCCTCGGCGGCGATCCGCTCGATGGCCGCGACCGCCTCGGTGGCCGTGGCGTCGTCGTCGGGCAGGAACACCATGCCGACCGCATAGCAGCCCGGCTCGGGTAGCACGAACGGGCATGCCGCACGGAAGAACGCGTCCGGGATCTGGGTCAGGATCCCGGCCCCGTCCCCGGTGTCGGGGTCGCTGCCGGCCGCGCCGCGATGTTCAAGGTTGCGCAAGACGGTCAGCGCCTTGGCCACGGTCTCATGGCTGCGGCGCCCGGACAGGTCCGCCACAAAACCGACGCCGCAGGCGTCGTGTTCGAACCGGCTGTCGTACAGTCCACCGGTTGCTGCTGAAGCGGCAGGTGCCATCAGCACTCCTGTCGTCTCGTCCGTCTTGGCAATCTCGCATGCGGTCGGGACGACATTGGCCCTGCAGCGGGTGCCGTCAGAATGCGGCACAGCGCTGGCTCCCCGAGCTGGTGCTCAGAGGTTACATCGAGATTACGCCACCAGAAGCATCATCCCCACCCCTAACTGATCGCGAAACACCTGGCACAGTACATTCACCGGGCTCACACGGCCTGTCACAGGGAGATGGGGACGTCCCACCGGTCAGCTTCGGGCCGGGGCGTGGGCGCGGACGCCCGCGGCCAGTTCACCGGCCAGGTCAGCTTCGGGCCGGGGCGTGGGCGCGGACGCCCGCGGCCAGTTCACCGGCCAGGTCGCGGATCGCAGCGATCCCGGCACCGGGATCAGGCGCGTCGAGCAGCCGCTGGACGAAGGCGGACCCGACGATCACTCCGTCGGCGAACCTGGCGACCTGTGCCGCCTGGACGCCGTCGCGCACGCCGAGTCCCACCGCGACCGGCAGCCTGGTGGCCGCCCTGACCCGGCTGACCAGCCCGGCAGCCTCGTCACTGACTGCCGCGCGGGCCCCGGTGATGCCCATCAGCGACGCCGCGTAGACGAAGCCACGGCAGGCGTCCGCGATGCGCGCGATGCGCTCCGTGGACGAGCTCGGCGCCACCAGGAATACCCGGTCCAGCCCGCAGGAATCGGCGGCGGACAGCCAGCTGCCAGCCTCCTCGGGGGGCAGGTCCGGGGTGATCAGCCCGGCGCCGCCGGCCGCCGCGAGGTCGCGGGCGAACCTGGCCACGCCGTAGTGGTCCACCGGGTTCCAGTAGGTCATGACCAGCACCGGGACACCCGATTCCGCTACCGCCTCGACCGTCTCCAGCACGTCGCTGACCCGGACCCCGCCGGCCAGCGCACGGTGCACCGCCTCCTGGATGACCGGCCCGTCCATCAGCGGGTCGGAGTAAGGCAGGCCGATCTCCAGCACGTCGACCCCGGCTTCGGCGAGCACCGTGGCGGCCGCGACCGCCCCCTCCACCGTCGGGAATCCGGCGGGCAGGTACCCGATCAGGGCGGCCCGGCCGTCCGCCCCGGCCTTCTCGAAGGCGGCGCCGACCCCGGTCACGGAGCCTTCTCCCCTCGGGGGTTCTCCCACAGGGGGTTCTTGGCTGGCAGGTGGCCGAACCACCTGGCTGCGATGTCCACGTCCTTGTCGCCGCGCCCGGACAGGTTCACCAGGAGCAGCGCGTCAGGCCCGAGTTCCGCCCCCACCTGCAGTGCGCCGGCGAGGGCATGAGCGGACTCGATCGCCGGAATGATTCCCTCGGTGCGGCATAGCAGGCCGAACGCGTCCATGGCCTGGGTGTCCGTTATGGCCCGGTAGGTGGCCCGGCCGGTGTCGTGCAGCCAGGAGTGCTCAGGCCCCACACCCGGGTAGTCCAGGCCTGCCGACACCGAGTGCGTGGTGAGCGTCTGGCCGTCGGCATCCTGCAGCAGGTAGGTGCGCATCCCGTGGATCACGCCCGGAGAGCCAGCCACCAGGGTGGCCGCGTGGTGCCCGCTGGCCAGCCCCTCGCCGCCCGCCTCGCAGCCAATCAGCCGCACGGACTCGTCGGGGATGAAGGCGTGGAAGATGCCGATGGCGTTGGACCCGCCGCCCACGCAAGCGATCACGGCGTCGGGCGGCCGGCCAGTCATGGCCAGCACCTGCTCGCGGGCCTCCACCCCGATGATCCGCTGGAAATCCCGGACCATCCCGGGGAACGGATCCGGGCCCATCACGGAGCCGATGCAGTAATGCGTCGTCGCCACGCTGCTCACCCAGTCGCGGAACGTCTCGTTGATGGCGTCCTTGAGCGTGCGGCTGCCTGCGGTGACCGGAACCACCTCGGCACCCAGCATCCGCATCCGGGCCACGTTCAGCGCCTGCCGCTGGGTGTCCTCCTCGCCCATGTAGACCACACAGTCCAGGCCGAGCAGGGCGCACGCGGTCGCGGTGGCCACCCCGTGCTGGCCCGCGCCGGTCTCGGCGATCATGCGGGTCTTGCCCATCCGCTTGGTGAGCAGCGCCTGCCCGAGGACGTTGTTGATCTTGTGAGAGCCGGTGTGGGTGAGGTCCTCGCGCTTCAGCAGCACCCGGCAGCCGCCAGCCCGGGCGGCGAATCGCGGCGCCTCGGTGACCAGCGTGGGCCGGCCCGCGTAGCCGCGCAGCAAGGCGGCGAGTTCGGCCCGGAAAGCCGGGTCGGCCTGGGCGGACTGATACTCGCGGGCCAGTTCGTCCAGCGCCGACATCAGCGCCTCGGGGGCGAACCTGCCGCCATGCGCGCCGAAGTGCCCGGCCGCGTCCGGGACCGTCGCGGCCGGGGAGTGATCGTCACGGGTGGCGGTGGGCATGTTCATCCGCGATCGCCCCGCAGCGCGGGATGCGAGCCCGCGGTGACCAGGTCGGCCACGGCGGACCGCGGATCCTTGCCAGTCACCAGGCTCTCCCCGACGAGCACCGCGTTCGCGCCCGCCGCGGCGTAGGCGAGGAGATCATGCGGTCCGCGGATGCCGGACTCGGCAATCTTGATGATCCCATCCGGGATGCGGGGGGCGATCCGGGCGAACACGCCCCGGTCAACCTCCAGTGTGGCCAGGTTCCGCGCGTTGACGCCAATGATCTTCGCGCCTGCCTCCACCGCACGGTCAAGCTCGCCGGCGGTGTGCACCTCGACCAGCGGCACCAGGCCGATGGACAGCGCCCGCTCCACCAGGGAGACCAGTGCGTTCTGCTCCAGTGCCGCCACGATCAGCAGGACCATGTCAGCCCCGTACGCCCGCGCCTCCCACAGCTGGTAGGAACTCACCACGAAGTCCTTGCGCAGCACCGGAACCTGTACGGCCTCCCGGACGGCGGCCAAGTCATCGAGGCTGCCCGCGAACCTCCTGGGCTCGGTCAGCACGCTGATCACCCGCGCGCCGCCCGCCTCGTAGTCCGCGGCCAGGGCAGCCGGATCGGCGATCGCCGCCATCGCGCCCTTGGACGGGCTGGCCCGCTTCACTTCCGCGATGACCGCCACATCCTGGCCCTTGAGCGCGGCCATCGCGTCAACCGGCGACGGCGCCCGCCCGGCCATGTCCTTGAGTCGGTCAAGCGTCACGCAGCGCTGCCGGTCGGCCAGGTCGGCACGCACTCCGTCAAGGATCTCGTCGAGCACGCTCACGCGGTTCGCTGTCTCCTCGGGTTAGATGCCTTGCCCAACTGATCGTAGCGAGGCCGTCCAGGCGAGACTGCGGGCACCCTCCAGA
>DAIRVB010000305.1:0-5792 GCA_036803065.1 Streptosporangiaceae bacterium | reverse complement strand
GGGCAGCCATCGAGGAAGGCATCATCCCCGGCGGCGGCAGCGCGCTCGTGCACACTGCGGCCAAGCTGGGCGATCTGGGCCTGACCGGGGACGAGGCGACCGGCGTCGGAGTTGTGCGTGGCGCCCTGTTCGCTCCGGCCCGCTGGATTGCGGAGAACGCGGGTGCCGAGGGCTCCGTGGTCGTCGCGAAGATCGCCGAGATGCCTTTCGGCCAGGGCTACAACGCGGCCACCCGCGAATACGGCGACCTGGTCGCCCAGGGTGTGATCGACCCGGTCAAGGTAACGCGCTCCGCGGTGCGCAATGCCGCGTCCATCGCGGGCATGCTGCTGACCACCGAGGTGCTCGTTGCGGACCGGCCAGCCGAGGAGCCGGCCGACGCCGGTGGTCACGGCCACTCGCACGGCCACGCTCATTGAGTTGGCGACTCCCGGCGCTGGGTGCGGCTGACCGCGCGCACTGACGGGAAAGCCCTGCCGGTGCCTGCCCGCGTGATCTCCGGATCCCGCGGGCAGGCACCGTTAGCATGAGCGCCCTGCTCAGGCGAGGGCTGGTGTCCGATTGGATGGGCTTCAGCCATCGTTGGATGGGCTTAAGGCGTATCTGGTAGAACACGGGCAGCTATAATTACAATGAGTAGTCAATTGATTACACCTTGTAATTTTATGGCGTAGCGTGTCTGAGTGAAACATCAATGTGACCATTCCGTTGCCCTCATCCGTGGCAGGACCCCTCGCTTTCGTGGGCATCATTCACTCGTGACCGAGGGATGCATCATCCAGGCCGTGGGCGGCGAAGGGTGGCAGGAATCGCCATCCGGCGCAGCTGATCCGGCTGACGGGGCGGAAAACCAGCTCAGGGCCACGCAGGGCAGCCCGCAGAAGCGGGCGAGCGCGCCGGACGGCGCCGGCAGGCATCCAGCCGGTGGTGCGGGGCTGGCCGGTGGTGCGGGGCTGGCCGAGGGGGCCAGCCTGCGTGAGCTGACCAGCCTGGCGGTTCGCGGGCACCCGGCCGCGATCGAGTCCTTGCTCCAGCACATCCGCCCGATGGTGGTCCGGTACTGCCGGGCCCGGTTGGGCCGGATCACCGGGCATTACCACGTGGCGGACGATGTCGCGCAGGAGGTCTGCATCGCGCTGCTGGCCGCGCTCCCGCGGTACCGCGACATGGGGCGGCCTTTCGCGTCCTTCGTCTTCGGCATCGCCTCGCACAAGGTGGCGGATGCCGTACGGAACGCGTCCCGGCTGGCCGTCCCCACTGAAGACCTGCCCGACGGCCCCGACGAGCGCCCAGGGCCCGAAGAGACGGTCGTCGCCTACATTGAGGCCGAACGCGTCAGGAAACTGCTCGCCCAACTACCCGCTCATCTTCGTGAACTGCTGGTGCTACGCGTAGTCACCGGACTGTCGGCCGAGGAGACGGGTAATGTACTCGGCATGTCAGCAGGAGCGGTTCGGGTTGCTCAGCATCGGGCGCTGGCCCGGCTCCGGGCGATCGCGGTCGAGGAGTCGATTGCGTGATCACGGGGCGCGGACCTGGGGCGCCCGGCGTGACATCCGGTGTGGAGTTCGCTCGGGGGCGGGTGGCAGCAGGCAATCCGGGTGACGGGGCCGTTGATCTCAGTGAGATCCGGCGATCCGAAGAAATCATCGACGTGCTCGCGGAGCGCGTTGCGATGCCCGCGCGGATGCTGCGCGATCCGGCAGTAACGCTGCTGAGCGCGCTGGCGGCCGATGTCGATGCCAGGGAGGCCGGCCCTGGCGTGCTTGCCGGTACCCGGCCCGGCCCAGCCCGGCGCCGCCCGAGCGCCGCCGCAGGTCGGCCGGTGCGGGCGCCAGCCCCTAGGGTTGGCGCCTGGACCAGGGTTGCTGCCGCGGGGGCCATGGCCGCGGGGGTAGCAGGCACCACGAGCTTCGTGGCGGCGGGAATGCTCGCGCGGCTGGCCCGGGGCCCGGCCAGCGACGGCTCCGGGGGATCAGCACGGGGATGGGGCGCCACGGTGCGCCTGCGGCGCACCCGCTGACCGCGGCGCGCACCCGCTGACCGCGGCGCGCACCCGCTGACCGCGGCGCGCACCCGCTGACTCGCGGCGGCCAGCCCGGAATGGCGCACCCGGCCAGCAACCCGCGGCACGCCCTAGACTGGGGCCGTCACCCACCACCGCGGAAGGTGCCATGACCGACGCCGTCAAGTTCGCCCCGCCTGCCCTCACCTTCGACGACGTCCTGTTGCTGCCTGCACACTCGGCGATCATGCCGGGCGACGCGGATACGACCGCCAGGCTCAGCCGCCGGATCACGCTGAACGTCCCGCTCGTCTCATCGGCCATGGATACCGTGACCGAGGCGCGGATGGCGGTGGCCATGGCCCGCCAGGGCGGCGTTGGCGTGCTGCACCGCAACCTGTCCATCGAGGACCAGGCGCAGCAGGTCGACATGGTGAAACGGTCCGAGGCCGGCATGATCACCAACCCGGTGACCTGCGGTCCGGATGCGACCGTCGCCGATGTGGAGAACCTGTGCGCCAGGTACCGCATTTCCGGCGTGCCGGTGACGACGCCCGACGGCGTCCTGCTCGGCATCGTGACAAACCGGGACATCCGCTTCGAGACAGACCACGGGCGCCGGGTCACCGCGGTGATGACAGCGATGCCGCTGGTCACCGCGCCAGTCGGGGTCGCCAGGGACCAGGCTCTCAGCCTGCTGAGGCAGCACAAGATGGAGAAGCTGCCGTTGGTGGACGGCGCGGGGCGGCTGCGCGGCCTGATCACCGTGAAGGACTTCACCAAGAGCGATGAGTACCCGCAGGCCACCAAGGACGCCCAGGGACGGCTGGTGGTGGGCGCGGCGGTCGGCGTGGGCGAGGACGCCAAGCGGCGGGCGCAGGCGCTCGCTGAGGCCGGGGCCGACTTCCTCGTCGTGGATACGGCGCACGGCCACGCCCAGGCGGTCCTCGACATGGTGACCCAGGTGAAGGCGAACACCAAGCTGGACGTGATTGGCGGGAACGTTGCCACCCGGGCTGGCGCGCAGGCGCTGATCGACGTGGGCGCCGACGCCGTCAAGGTTGGCGTCGGGCCGGGCTCGATCTGCACCACACGGGTGGTGGCTGGCGTCGGGGTCCCGCAGGTAACGGCGATCTACGAGGCCGCGCAGGCCGCCCGGGCCGCGGGGGTGCCGGTCATCGGGGACGGCGGCCTGCAGCACTCCGGCGACATCGCCAAGGCCATCGCCGCCGGCGCGGACACTGTCATGCTGGGCAGCCTGCTCGCCGGGTGCGAGGAGGGGCCAGGGGAAATGGTCTTCATCCACGGCAAGCAGTACAAGCTGTACCGGGGGATGGGCTCGCTGGCGGCCATGCGGAACACCGAGCGCGGCCGGTCCTACTCCAAGGACCGCTATTTCCAGGACGACGTGCTCCGCGAGGACAAGCTGGTTCCCCAGGGCGTCGAGGGCCAGGTGCCCTACCGTGGGCCGCTCGCCGCCGTCGCGGGCCAGCTGGTCGGCGGCTTGCGGGCCGCCATGGGCTTCTGCGGGACCCGCAACATCGCCGAGCTTCAGCAGGCGAGGTTCACCCAGATCACCGCGGCCGGCCTGGCCGAGAGCCATCCGCATGACATCGAGATGACCGCCGAGGCACCCAACTACGCCAGGCGGCGCCCATGACCCCCGTGATGACCCAATGACGCCCGTGGAGATCGGCCGCGGTAAGAGCGGCCGCCGAGCTTATGCGCTCGACGAGATTGGCATCGTCCCTTCCCGCCGGACCAGGCACCCCGAGGAGGTGTCCATCGCCTGGCAGATCGACGCCTACCGGTTCGACCTGCCATTGGTGGTCTGCCCCATGGACAGCGTCGTCTCGCCACGGACCGCGGTCCAGATCGGCGGGCTCGGCGGGCTCGCCGTGCTCGACCTGGAAGGGCTGTGGACACGGTACGAGGACCCGGAGCCGATCCTCGCCGAGGTGACCGGGCTCGATGAGGAAGCGGCCACCAGGCGGCTGCAGGAGATCTACTCCGAACCCATCAAAGAAGATCTGATCGGGCGCAGGATCGAGGAGATCCGCGCGGCCGGCGTCACCACGGCCGCCCGGCTGTCACCGCAGCGAACCGTACGGTATTACAAGGCAGTTATCGATGCGGGCGTGGATATCTTCGTTATCCGCGGCACCACCGTTTCCGCCGAGCACGTCTCCGGGCAGGCCGAGCCGCTCAACCTCAAGCAGTTCATCTATGAGCTCGACGTGCCGGTGATCGTGGGCGGCTGCGCCACGTACACCGCGGCGCTGCACCTCATGCGGACCGGGGCGGCCGGGGTACTCGTCGGGTTCGGCGGCGGCTCGGGGCACACCACCGCCGCAGTACTCGGCGTGGCCGTGCCGATGGCCACCGCGATCGCCGATGTGGCCGCCGCGCGCCGCGAATACCTCGACGAATCCGGCGGCCGCTACGTGCATGTCATCGCGGACGGCAGCATGACCCGCAGTGGTGACATCGCCAAGGCGCTCGCCTGCGGCGCTGACGCGGTCATGGTCGGCTCGCCGTTCGCCCGGGCGGAGCAGGCGCCAGGCCGCGGCTACCACTGGGGCAGCGAGGCGCACCATCCTGACCTGCCCCGGGGCGCGCGGGTCAAGGTAGGCACCATCGGCACGCTGAAGCAGATCCTGCACGGACCGTCCACAGTGGCAGACGGCTCGCTGAACCTGATGGGCGCACTGCGCCGGACCATGGCCACCTCCGGCTACTCGGACCTGAAGGAATTCCAGCGGGTCGAGGTCGTCGTCGCGCCGTATGCGCCACGGCGCGGCTAGCGCATCGTGCTGGACCTTGGCTGGTGACCTGCCACCGGCCTGCCTCACCTTCAGAGCTATGGATCGGCGCCTCGCGGCGGATCCCGGGCAACTGGACTCTTCGCGGTCAGGCAGGCCCTACCACTGCCGATGGATCTATTGAGACTGTCCGGCGACGGCGACTGCCGCCTGGCCCGCGGGCAGGTTCCGGACCGGCCGCGCGGTCGGCATCGTCCCCTCGTTCTGAGGCCCGCCACTAGACTTTGCCCATGTCCCGGCCACGCGCGTTCTCCGGCATCCAGCCGACCGCCGACTCGTTCCATCTCGGCAACTACCTCGGCGCGGTTCGCCAGTGGGTAGCGCTGCAGGACACCCACGACGCGGTCTACTGCGTGGTGGACCTGCACGCGATCACGGTCCCGCAGGATCCGGCGCTGCTGCGGCACCGGACAAGGGTTGCCGCGGCGCAGTTGTTCGCGGCGGGGCTCGACCCGGACCGGTGCACCGTGTTCGTCCAGAGCCACGTGCCCGAGCACACCGAACTGGCGTGGGTGCTGGGCTGCCTGACCGGGTTCGGCGAGGCCAGCCGGATGACCCAGTTCAAGGACAAAGCGGCCCGCGGCGGCGCGCAGCAGGCGAGTCTGGGGCTGTTCAGCTACCCGGTCCTGCAGGCCGCTGACATCTTGCTGTACCAGACCGAGCAGGTGCCGGTGGGTGAAGACCAGCGCCAGCACCTTGAGCTCAGCCGGGACCTGGCGATCCGGTTCAACCACCGCTTCGGCCCCACGTTCGCGGTACCCGCCGCCTACATCCTCGGCGGAGTCGCGAAGATCAACGACCTGCAGGAGCCGACGGCGAAGATGAGCAAGTCGGCGTCTTCACCGGCGGGCATCATCGACCTGCTCGACGAGCCTGGCGTGGTCCGTAAGAAGATCGCGCGGGCGGTGACCGACGCGAGCAGCGAGATCCGGTCCGACGACGCCGAGAAGCCGGGGGTCAGCAAC
>DAIRVB010000304.1:0-5810 GCA_036803065.1 Streptosporangiaceae bacterium | reverse complement strand
TCATGGCCCAGTTCTCGGTGGCCGCGGCCTACAACATCACTCACGCGCCCTACGTGTCCGACTACTCGCGCTATATGCCCCGGAAGACGTCGCCCCGCGGAATTATCGCCGCTGTGTTCTTCGGCGCCTCCGGTTCGGCGATCTGGCTGATCGCCCTCGGCGCGTGGCTGGCCACCCGGCTCGGCGTCTCCGATGGCCTGGTCGGGCTGCAGCGGGTCGGCGACAATGTGGCCGCGCCACTCGGCTCGATCACCGCGTTCCTGTCGGCGACGGCGCTGCTCGCCACCATGGGGATGAACGCCTACGGCGGGATGCTGACCGTCCTCACCGGCATCGACTCGTTCAAGAAGATCCGGACCAGCAGGATCTGGCGGGCGGCCACGGTCATCGTGCTGGCCGTCGTCTGGTACGCCATCGGGGCCGGCATCTCCACCAGCGCGTCCAACACAGCGGTCAGCGCGGTGCTGAACTCGCTGACGCTGATGCTGTACCTGCTCGTCCCGTGGACCGCGCTGAACCTGGTGGACTTCTTCTTCGTCCGGCACGGCCATTATGCGATCACCGACATCTTCCGTCCCGACGGTGCTTACGGCGTATGGGGCTGGCGCGGCCTGACTGCGTATTTCGCCGGCTTCGTGGCCGAGATCCCGTTCATGGTGCTGCCGCCGATCGCCGGCCTCTCTTACACCGGTTACTTCCCCAGCCACCTGACCAACGGCGTGGATTACTCCTGGCTGGTCGGCCTGGCCGTTTCCGGCCTCGTGTACCTGCTGTTGTCCCGCTCGCTCAACGTGGCCGCGGAGCAATCCGCCATCGACGCCAGCGAGCGCGAACTCCGCGCCATCGACGTTGCGGCCGAGGCGGCCGGGACGTGACCGAGCCGGTTCCGCGGATCATCACCGGCGAGACCGTCGGGCCGGTCGACGCCACCCTGGCGCCCAGGTACAGCGGAGAGGCAACCTTCGCCCGCCTGCCGCGCATCGACGATGTGACGCACGCCGATGCGGCCGTGCTCGGCGTGCCGTTTGACGGCGGGGTGAGCTACCGGCCGGGCGCCCGGTTCGGTCCCGCCCACATCCGGGAATCGTCCCGGCTGCTCCGGCCCTACAACCCGGCCCTGCAGGCGTCGCCCTTCGCCAGCCAGCAGGTGGCCGACGCGGGCGATCTCGCGGTCAACCCGTACAGCATCGAGGAAGCGATCGGCGGCATCGAGCGGGGGGCACGCGCCCTGCTCGAACGCGCGCCGTTCATCCTGATGCTCGGCGGCGACCACACGGTCGCGCTGCCGATGATCCGGGCGCTGTCGGCCGTGCACGGCCCGCTGGCCGTGGTCCACTTCGATGCTCACCTCGACACCTGGGACACCTACTTCGGCGCCGCCTACACCCATGGCACGCCATTCCGGAGGGCCTCGGAGGAAGGCCTCCTGGACCGGTCGGGGTGCCTGCATATCGGCATCCGCGGGCCCCTGTACACCGACAGTGACCTGACCCAGGACAGCGAGCTGGGCTTCCAGGTGATCTCGGCGCCGGACGTCGACGAACTCGGAGTGCCCGGCATGGTGGAGCGCATCCGGCAGCGGGTCGGCGACCGCCCGGTCTACGTGTCGGTCGACATTGACGTGCTGGACCCGGCGCATGCCCCCGGCACCGGCACCCCGGAGGCCGGCGGCCTGTCCAGCCGGGAACTGCTCGCCGCGCTGCGATCATTCGCCCGGCTGAACCTCGTCGGCGCCGACATCGTGGAGGTCGCGCCCGCCTACGATCACGCCCAGATCACCGGGATCGCCGCAGCGCATGTCGGCTACGAGCTACTGTCATCCCTCGCCGCCCGGAAGGCCGGCTGATCGCTAGCGGGCCGGCGGGGCCTTCTCCCGGACGGGGAGGTGACGCTGGAGGAACTCCTCGGCGCGGCGCCACGCACGGGCAGCGGGTTCCGGGACGTAGAACATGGGGGCCTTCCGGTTATGGAAGGCGTGCCCGGCGTCCTCCTCGACGTGCAGCTCGACGTGGGCGTGAGTGGCCGCCGCCGCCTCCACGCGGGCGACCAGGTCACGCGGAATGTAGGGGTCGCTCCCGCCGAAGTGGAGCTGCAGCGGGATGCCGATCCGGTCCAGGGCATCCAGGTTGCCCGGGACCGCCGAACCGTAGAACGAGACGGCTGCGTCCAGCCCGCCCTGGGCCGCGAGGAAGTAGGCGATGGACCCGCCGAGGCAGAACCCGAGGACGCCGGTGCCGCCGTCGACCTCGGGCAGCGAACGCAGGTGCTCCAGCGCGGCCGCCGAGTCGGCGACGCCCTGCTGAGCGTCGAAGCGAGAGGACAGCTCCAGCGACTCGGCCAGGCCCTTGTCGTCATGATCGGCCTGGTAGTTGCGCTTGAGCCGCCAGAACAGGTCCGGCGCCGCGACGACGTAGCCGAGTGCGGCCAGGTCCTCGGCGACGGCCCTGATGTAGTCGCTGACGCCGTATATCTCCTGGATCAGGAGCAACCCTGGGCCGGTCGCGGCGTCCGGCAGCCACACGGTCAGATCGAACGGCCCGTCCGTGGTCTGGACCGATTCAACTCGGGACAACGGCATGGCTGCCTCCTCCTAGAATTGCTGGCCGCCGACATCGGCCTGGCCGTTGGCCACGAGCCAGGTCAGTGCCTCGTGCAGGGCGTCGAGCGAGCTGAACCGCGGCGCATAGCCGAGCACCTCCCGGACCCGGGCGATGCTCGCCGTGATGCTGCGGAAGGTGTGCTGGCGGGTGGCCTCGGCGTGCTCGGGAATGACGAGGCGGTCGAACTCCGCCCAGTCGACGAAGTCCAGCACCGGCTCACGGCCGAACCACCGCGCCACCCCGGTGGCCAGGCCGCGCAGCGTCATCGCCTGCTCGGCGACCACGTGGAAGCTGGCCCCGATCGCAGCCGGCCGCCGCAGCGCGCGCTCGAATGCGTGCGCCACGTCGTCGGCGTGCACATGATGCAGGACGCCCAGCCCGTGATCGGGCAGCGCCAGTGGCCGGCCCGTAGCCAGGCTCGTCCAGACGGCGGGATCCAGGTTGCCGGCCGGCGTGATGACCGGCCAGCCCGGCCCGCTGATGTGACCTGGGTGCAGGACGACAGCGGGAACACCGCCCGCCAGCGTCTCGCGGTGCAGCAATGCCTCGATCTCCGCCTTGCCCATGCCGTACTCCCCGTACGCGGTCCGGGGCTCGTCCTCGGTGACCGGGACACGCAGCGCCGGACCGTGCACCCAGATCGTCCCGCAGTGCACCAGCAGCGGTCGGGACGGGCGCAGCGCGTCGACGAGCTGCCGCGCCGAGGCCGCCGTGAAGCAGACCAGATCGATCACCACATCAGGGCGCAGCGCCGCGATCCGGCCGCCGAAGGTTCCCTCGGCGTCCTCCGCCTCCCGGTCGACCGTGACCCTGGTGACCTGGTGCCACTGCAGGCTCGGGTGGTACGGGCCGCGGGTGCCACGGCTCATCGCGATCACCTCATGGCCGCCCCGTACCAGCCGCGGAACCAGGTAACTGCCGATATGCCCAGTAGCCCCGATGACAGCAACACGACTCATCCCCAGAGACCCTCTCGACACAGGCAGCAGGTCAGGCCATCCTCGCATCAGCAGGGGCGGACCCGGGATGCCCCGGGCCCGCCCCTTCCCTCACGCCGTGCAGATAATCGCCCGGGCGGGAGTTCGCCTACTGATGGCATGTCCTCCAGGCGAAGTGGTAGATCGTGCTGATGCCGACGTCGGTAGAGTCCATCGTGATGAGGCTGGTCGTGGTTGCCGTGTTCGACGAGCCGCCGTTGACGCGGAGTTCAGTGTTGATGTTGAGATACCGCACTGCCCCGCACGGCGCGAACTCCAGGGAGGCAATGCCGACCTGATCGACCTTCTCCCAGTCGTTTTCGGTGCCCCCCGGGATGGTGTGCTGGGCGTATACCGTCTGCGGCTGCCCCTGGAAGTAGTAATTGGCCCGTTCCAGAGCGCTCGCGCCTGGCTGCAGCGAGGCGAAGCCGCGGTAATCGGCCTCGGCGATCGCGAACGTGAAGCCCTGCGGTACGTGAATGTGCAGGATGGCCTGGCAGTTCTTGCGGAAATCAAGTGCCGCCGCCCCGACGCCGACCAGAGCCGTGTACGCACTGTAGGTCACCGTAAACGCCGTGTTGTCGGGTGACAGGGCGACGGACGCCGTCCCTGCCGGGCACCCCGAACCGTTCACGGTCACCACGTTGATCACGACCGCGGACGGAGGAGCCGAGGTGGCACTCGCCGTCGACGCGAGCGCCGACGAGGCCGGCAACACCGACGCGAGACACGCCAGCACTGTGTTACAGATTACTATCGCCTTGCGCATGAATCCCCCTTCCGGATGCCAGGTGGTGGGATTCCCCCGAATGACGTTCAATGGATAGTCACCAGGCACCCATGCCTTGCAGAATTACTCGCCGGACACTGTGGCAGAAGGGGCAACTCTGGCCAGCGGGGACTGCAAAAGTTGCCGAGCCCTCCCATGTATCTACAAGACAGTGAGACTATGGCACAGCGGTTTGCCATCAGTCAATACGCGAATTTCCAATTTCCCGGTTACCTGGCTTACCGCCACAGGCGGGTATAAGTCATTGCAAGCCAGGCATTTCTTATTACGGCCCGCTGATCACAGATAAGCCGGTATATAGCACGCGGGCGTCGGCGGCCGGGGAGAATGCAGGGCATGGAATCAGGTGAGGCGGCCCAGGCCGCGAAACGCGACGCGGCGTATTTCGACCAGTGGTACGACGACATGGCCACCTCGCCGGCCAGGGATGCGATCGTTGCTCGCACCCTGGGGCTGCCGCCTGAACTGCAGTCGAACAGCCTGCTGACGTGGCCGGGCATCGCCGAGGTAACCGAGGCGCTGCGCATGCCGCCCGGCGGGCTGTTGCACGTTCGACTCGCTGCGCCGCGTGTTCGCGACCGCCACCGCACCCTGAGCCCCCAGCCGATGCCAGCCTGTGGTCCGGTGACCGATCCGGTTCACGTTGACATGTTGTCCAGGCGCTGCAGGAGCTCGTGGGCGGCGAGCTCGATTTCCTTGTGCCGCCACTCGGCCGCCCGGTACTGGCAAGCGATGATGCCCATGCGATGGACACGGCGGAAGTCCCCGTAGACAAACGCGTACCTGGCCTTGGTCTGGTCATTCGCACCGTCAGTGAGCCCGAGATGCCATTGGGCGTATTCCTCCCACGAGTGCGACTTCAGGAAGGCGTTCTGCTCGCTGGGGTCAGGCTGGACTTTGCCCCAGTCGCTGTCGAGGACGTACTGGCGGCTGTCGATGAGCTGCTGCGCATGCGCCACAGCGCGGGGGTTCACGGAGTACGAAGCCATCACAACATTCTGCCCGGGGGCGATCGTGGTGCTGCGCCCGGATCCGTGCCCGTGCCTGGGCCGGGTCCTATCGTGTCTTAGCTGCGTGCGGTTTAGTTTCTCGGTATGGGCGAAGAAGCAGCAGAGATCGAGGTCGGGAACCGGACGGTGCGTATCTCCAATCCGGGCCGTGTGTATTTCCCGGCCCGGGGTGAGACCAAGCTCGACCTGGCCCGCTACTACCTGTCGGTCGGTGATGGCATCGTTCGCGCGCTGCGCGAGCGGCCGTGCATGTTGCACCGCTTCCCATCCGGAGTGACCGGCGAGAAGGTGCACCAGAAACGGGTTCCGCACGGAGCCCCGGAGTGGCTGGAGACAGTGCGGGTGGACTTCCCGCGCTACGGCCGGCACGCCGACGAGCTGTGCGTGACCGAACTGGCCAGCGTGGTGTGGGCCGTCCAGATGTCCACCGTGG
>DAIRVB010000303.1:2768-5823 GCA_036803065.1 Streptosporangiaceae bacterium | reverse complement strand
GGCGGAACTGTGCCCAAGGGACCTGCGGTGCCTAAAGGACCTGCAGTGCCTAAAGGACCTGCAGTGCCTAAGGGACCCAAGGCGACCACTAACGGCAGCAACAGTGGCGGTGCGGGCGGCGTGCTGCGCAGGCTCGGCCGAGGCCGCGCGGAACCCGAGCCCGAACCCGAGCCGACCCCGGCCGAGACTAAGCTCGTCAGGCAGCAGCCGGTGCGCCAGCCGCGTAGTCGGCGCTCTGGCAAGCGGTGAGGCAGCGGACGATACCTCGGACCCGCATGGTGCCTGGACTGTACGGATCCGCAACAAGGAGGACCCGGTCGTGAGCCAAGGGGAGAACGCCCCTACCGTGACCAGCGATGATGTCGCAAATCTGCCGCTGGCCGGCGGCGTCGAGGATGACGGCGAACCCATCGAGGGGGATGCTGCGTCGGAGAACGGCACCGTCGGGCCGGACGATCTGGTGGAGCCGGAGGACTTTGAGCCGGACGATCTGGTGGAGCCCGACGAGCTGGTAGAGCCGGACGATCTGACCGGCGATGGTGAAAGTTTCGTGGCCGGCCAGGACGAGGGCGAGGGCACGGCCGAATCTCGGCCGGAGGTGGATCCCGCGGATCTCGAGCAGGAGAGCGAGATCGCCGCGGACTACGTCGAGGGCCTGCTCGACGTGGCCGACCTCGACGGTGACATCGACATGGACGTGGAAGGAGACCGGGGGCTTGTCTCGGTGGTCGGGGCGACGCTGCAGGAGCTGATCGGCCCGCGCGGCGAGGTGCTCGAAGCACTGCAGGAGCTGACCCGGCTGGCGGTCCACCGGCAGACCGGCATGCGGACCAGGATCATGCTGGATGTCGGGGGGTACCGGGTTCGGCGCCGTTCGGAACTCGCCGAGCTGGGCAAGGACGCCGCCGAGGAAGTCAGGACCGGCGGCGTCCCGAAGCGGCTCGGCATCATGACACCCTTCGAGCGCAAGGTTGTGCACGATGCCGTCGCGGCCGCGGGCCTGCGCAGTGAGTCGGAGGGCGAGGAACCGGCCCGCCGGGTGGTCGTTTTTCCTGCCGGCTGACCCGGGCAGGCTTTCTGACCCGATGACGGGCCCTGCCGTGACGCCGCCATTCCCGCTCTGGCCGGGCACGGCGCCCGATCCTCCCCCGGAAGCGCGGGATGTGTTCGGGCGCGACCTCCCTGTCGCCGAGGAGTATGTGCGGCTGCTGGCGGGCGCGGGCGTGAGTCAGGGGCTTCTCGGGCCCCGGGAAGTGCCGCGGCTCTGGGGCAGGCACATGCTGAACTGCGCGGCCGTGGCGGAACTCGTGCCCCACCCATCGACGCTCATCGACCTAGGATCGGGTGCTGGGCTGCCAGGGATCGTGCTTGCGTTGCTGCTACCAGACGTTGAAGTGCTCCTGCTGGAGCGGATGGAACGGCGAGCGGCTTTCCTTCAGGAGTGCGTCCGGGTGCTCGGCCTGCGCAACGCTCAGGTCCGTTGCGGCCGGGCGGAAGACCTGGCGGGGAAGCTGGCCGCGGATGTCGTGACCGCGCGCGCGGTGGCGCCCATGGAACGGCTGGCCGGGCTGGCGCTCGGTCTGGTGCGGCCCGGCGGACTGGTCCTCGCCATCAAGGGAGCCGGGGCGGAAGAGGAAGTAGCCCGCGCGCGTCCCATGTTGCGTCGGCTGGGCGCCGGAGACGTGACCGTTCTGCGGGCCGGGGGCGGTAAGGTCGATCGGGCTGCGACAGTGGTCCGGCTGATTGCGGGCGGTCACTGAGACATCACGCCGGGGGCAGGCAGGGAGGAGCGCAGCGGTGGCTTCCGCAAGCGGCCTGGGATGGCCGGCAGGACCGGTCCCGGGCTCCCGGCATCTGGTTACGGGTAAGCCGTCGCCTGCCGCAGGAGGTCTCGGCTGGCCGGCGGAGGGAGCGGATGGTGCACTCGGCGCAGGCAGGCCGGAGGCTTCGGCCGTGGGCAAGGAGCGGGCTTCGGTGGTTCAGGTAACGGCGCACGACGAAAGTGCGGCAACCCGGCGCGTGCGCCAGGCCGTTTCGGCGGCGGTTTCACGTGAATCCGGGATGCCTGGTGATCTGGCCGCCCGCCCGAGTTTCATCGGAAGCGGGGGGGAGATGTCTGCGAGCCGGGATGTGGCTGCTGCGCCAGGTCAGGTCGCGTATGCGGCCGGGGAGCGGGTCTGGCCCCGGCCTGGCGTGTGCCGGGTCATCACGATCGCCAACCAGAAGGGTGGCGTGGGCAAGACCACCACGGCCGTCAACCTGGCGGCATCGCTGGCGCAGCATGGATCTCGTGTGCTGGTCGTGGACCTGGATCCGCAGGGGAACGCATCGACTGCGCTGGATGTCGATCACCGTGCCGGGACGATGTCGGTCTACAACGTCCTGGTCGAGGACCGCCCGCTGGCCGGGATCATCCGGGGGGTGGATGACATTCCGCTCCTCTACTGTGCCCCGGCGACGATCGACCTGGCCGGCGCGGAGATCGAACTGGTGCCGCTGGTGGCGCGGGAGTCTCGGCTGTCACGTGCCCTGGCTGCTTACGATTCGTCACAGCTTGACTACATTATTATAGATTGCCCTCCTTCGCTGGGATTGTTGACGGTCAACGCGCTCGTGGCCGCCGAAGAGGTGCTCATCCCCATTCAGTGCGAGTACTACGCGCTTGAGGGACTGGAGCAACTGCTCCGCACCGTGGACCTGGTCAAGAGCCATCTGAACCCAACCCTGGCGGTCTCGACCATCCTGCTCACCATGTACGACTCACGAACCCGCCTGGCGTCGCAGGTGGCGGACGAGGTTCGGGAGCACTTCGGAGACGTGGTGCTTGGCTCTGTCATCCCGCGGAACGTCCGTGTGTCCGAGGCACCGAGTTACGGGCAGTCCGTGATGACCTACGATCCCGGGTCAACCGGCGCGCTGGCCTATTTGGAAGCGGCCAGGGAGATGGCGCACCGGGCCGGCCCGATGGACCGGGCTGGCTGACCGGACTGGACGTCCGCACCGCCGGGGAGGATGCTCCAGGCGGATGCCGGCGAAGTCGGCGATATTCTCGCCC
>DAIRVB010000303.1:0-2758 GCA_036803065.1 Streptosporangiaceae bacterium | reverse complement strand
TGGCTCAGCAGAGGCGAGGGCTCGGTAAGGGCCTGGGTGCGCTGATACCGACTGCCCCACCCGGCTCGGCCGCGACGACTCCGGGAATGCCGGGCGGCCGGGGTGCCACGGACATGACGGCTGGGCCGGCCGGGGCGTACGACCACGCCCTGGGCGGCGCCTATTTCGAGGAACTTCCGATCGGCTCGGTGACGCCTAACCCGCGGCAGCCCCGGCTGGCCTTCGATGAGGAAGCACTCGACGAGCTCGCGGCGTCCATTCGTGAGGTCGGCCTGCTGCAGCCGGTGGTGGTGCGCAGAGTCATGCCGGGCCGCTACGAACTCATCATGGGAGAGCGTCGCTGGCGCGCGTGCCAGCGGGCGGAACTGGAGCAGATCCCGGCGATCGTCCGTGCGACCGCCGACGATGAGCTGCTGCGGGACGCGCTCATGGAGAACCTGCACCGAGAGCAGCTCAACCCGCTGGAAGAGGCGGCGGCCTATCAGCAACTGCTGGACGATTTCGGTGCCACGCACGACGAGCTGGCCAAGAAGGTCGGCCGTTCGCGCCCGCACATCTCCAACACGCTGCGGCTCCTGCACCTCCCGCCGGCAGTTCAGCGGCGGGTGGCGGCCGGGGTGCTGAGCGCGGGACATGCCCGGGCCCTGCTGACACTGAACGATCCAGAGGCGCAAGATCACCTGGCGCATCGCATCGTGGCGGAAGGGCTGTCGGTCAGGGCGGTCGAGGAGATCGTTGCGCTGGGTGGCACCCAGCCGGCCAAGGTGCGGCGGGCCCCAGCGAAGCAGCCGCTCACGCCCGCACTGAACGATCTGGCGGCACGGATGTCCGACGCGTTCGATACGCGGGTGAGGGTAGAAGTTGGCCGCCGTAAGGGGAAGATCGTGGTCGAGTTCGCGTCCATCGAGGACCTGGAGCGAATTGTCGCGACCATGTCCCCGGAGTGGGGCCAGACACTCAGCGCCTGAGCCGGGGCTGAGCCGTTCAACGCGGCCCAGATTTGATTAGGCCCAGATTTGATTAGGCCCGGGATTGGTTAAGCCCGGGATTGACTAGGCCTGCGGCGGCCGGCCCAGCGCGTCATGGCGACCACGTCCCGGGCGATGCTGATGACATCGCGACCGTCGGTCGGCACCCTGGCCACCGACGATGGCGCCTCCTCATCCAACCGCCGCACCATCGCGCTGCTCCGGTGGACATGCGCAGCAAGTTGGCTGCCGATCTCCCGTGCGGACAGCCGCGCGCTGGCCGTCTCGTCGGTGCTGGTGAGCAGCACCGCCGTGATGCGGGGATGTCCGCCCATGGCGCGGACAATCAAATCGCTCTCCAGGATGCTGACCGTGTTCGTGTAGATCAGCCGCCGGTATCCGCGTGCGGCGAAGTTGCGCCAGAGCGCGGCGAGGTTGTCCTCCGTGAGCTTTCGACGGGTCGGATCGCCCTCAGGTGGCGGGTAGGCCTGGTCCAGGAAGTCCCCTTCAATCAGGCAATGCGCCACTGAACAGTCTTGGAGTTGAGCGGAGGCCTCCCATGCGACGGTGGACTTGCCCACACCGAAACGGCCGCCGATGAGGAGTGCCTCGTACTCGGTGGATCCCACGGCATGTTTCACGTGAAACGAGGCCCCTCGGTGGGCGCCGTCCTGGCCTTGGTCACACCCGGGACAGGGCGGTCTCACGAACACTGGCGACGAACGCATCAACGTCCGCCTCCAAAGTGTTGAATGCGGTCATCCACCGCACCACGTGCTCCTGTGCATCCGTGACGTAGAATCCCCACTGGCGCTGCAAAGGTTCGATGTCCCGGGGGTCGATCGCGGCGAATACCGCGTTGGCCTCGACGGCCTGGCGTAGCTCGATGCCGGGAATCCCCCGGACGCCGTCCGCGAGACGCTTGGCCATCGCGTTCGCGTGGCGAGCGTTCCGGAGCCAGACATCGCCTTCCAGCAGGCCGACGAATTGCGCGGCCAGGAAGCGCATCTTGGAGGCCAACTGCATCTGCTGCTTGCGGTGGTAGGGCACGCTCTCGGCCAGGTCCTCCGCCATCACCACGACGGCCTCGACACCGACGGCGCCATTTTTGGTGCCGCCAAAGCTGAGCACGTCAACGTGCGCGGCGAGGTCCCGCAAATCGCAGCCCAGGTGGGCCGCCGCGTTAGCCAGCCGGGCCCCGTCCATGTAGAGCCGCAGACCCTCGGCGCGGCAGAACTCCCGGAGTTTCCGGAGCTCGTCAATCGTGTAGCACGTCCCGAGCTCGGTGACCTGGGTGATGGCCACCACCCGGGGCTGGGCGCGATGCTCGTCCCTGCGGCCAGTCAGCCGCCCGGCGATGAGATCGGGTGTGAGCTTGCCGTCCGGGGCCGGAACGGGCAAGAGCTTGTTGCCCAACTGCCGCTCCGGGGCCCCGCACTCGTCCACGTTCATATGCGCGCTCTCGGCACAGATCACAGCCTCGTAGGGACGCAGCAGCAGGCTGATCCCGAGCACGTTGGCGGCCGTGCCGGTGAACACGAAGTAGACACCGCCACTCGCCGCGAAGAGATCCCGGAGGTCGCCGGTGGCCCGCTCGGTCCAGGGGTCGGCGCCGTACGCGTGGGCGTCACCGTCATTAGATGCGGCGATCGTGCGCAGCACCGCATCGTGCGCTCCCGCGTGGTTGTCGCTACCGAAGCTCTTGCGTGAAGTCACGGCCCCGAGCCTAATGCCGGAGGCGCTGGCATGGGCACGGTGCTGGGGGCGCTGGCATGGGCACGGTGCTGGGG
>DAIRVB010000302.1:0-5842 GCA_036803065.1 Streptosporangiaceae bacterium | reverse complement strand
CGGCAAAGCCGTTCGGCAGCGTGCTGTCAGGCGGCCCTGACAGCTGGGCGAGCGCACCCGTACCGAGCAAGCGCGGCCTGGTCATCCGGCGAAGCCGCCGTCGGCGTGCAGTACGGACCCGGTGGCGGCGTCGGCCTCGGGCGAGCAGGCCCAGGCCACCTCCTCTGGCTCAAGGAGCCGGCGCGTCAGCTCACGGTCGGCGAGCTGCTCTGCGCGGGCCAGCGGATACGGCATGGCCGGATCGTCCGCGCAGCGATACACCGTGACCACCGCCCAGCGGTCCTTGGCCGGCCGCCGCACGACAGCCGCGTTGCTGCCCCGCGCCGCGTCAGTGACCATCGCGACCTGCTTCCCGGTCATGTGCCTCCGCCAGGCTGCGCCGGTTCGGGCGCGGGCTACCGGCTGCCGAGCCGGCCGTTCTTGCTGACTCGCCACGCCTCGATGTCCTCTGCGAGCTGTACCGCCATCCCAGCAAGGAGTTGCTCCCCATGCTGTGCGTTCGCCCCGGCCGGGTCGCCGAGGACGCCGGACTCGCTGACCCCGCGTACGGACTCGGCCATGAGCCGGCCCAGCAGTTGCTCGATCGGCTCGCATGGACCTGCGACGGCCCGCTCAGCGTGCACCACCGCGCTGCGCAGCCGCAGCATCATCGAGGTCTCGGCGTAACCGGCGTGCAGGTCGCCGCCAACCGGGAGGCACGGCCACCACGCTGCGTCCCTGCCCTCGCGCCGAAGCGTGGCGATCGCGGTGGGCACGCTGGGAAGGTTGCCGCCGTGCCCGTTGACCACGAGCAGGCGATCGGCCCAGCGCAGCATCGAGCGGCCCAGCTCCACGATCAGCAGGTGCAGCGCGGTGTGCCCGATGGACGCGGTGCCGGGGAATCCCTCGTGCTCGCCACTGGCCCCATACGGCTGGCCTGGCGCGATGAGAAGGCCTGTGTCATCGGAGAGCAGGGCGGCTGCTCGCTCGGCAACGGCCTGCGCGACCGCATGGTCGGTGTCAAGCGGCAGATGGGGGCCGTGCTGCTCGCAAGACCCTAGGGGGAGCACAACGAGTGGCCTGCGGTCGGTCAGGTCGGCCCACGACTTGTCGGCGAGCCTCATCATCACCCCGCGTCGCCGTCGGTGAGATAGCCATGGCGACGCAGGTAACCGAGCAGTTCGTCAGCGGCCTGCGCCGGGGCCAGCGGGCCGAGCACGGTGGGCGGGGTGCGCTCTGTGAGCGCTCCGGTCAGTTCCAGCGTCCGGCGCAGGGCCGGACCGGACGGGCCCGGAAGCTCACGTGGCCGGGGCCGGTAGGGGTGGGCACCCAGTACCCGGATCCACCGCGCCGCGATGGTCCCGGGCGCGCGGGCCACCGGAATGGCGGCCAGCCCGCTGGCGAGGGTGGCGGGCAGCCCCGCCCGCCGCAGGCGCACCCCGGCCGCCTCAACGGACACGACGGCCGGGCGCGGCACCCGCAGCACCTCGCGGCGCCCTCCGTCCAGGCGGCGATGCACCCGCACCATGCCATCATCGTCGGACTCCATCCGCACCACCCCCAGGACCTGCGCGGCGTTCAGCGCTGCGGCCAGGAAAGCGGGAAACGAGCCGGTTCCCCGGTCGGCCGAGCGGTCACCGCACAGCACCAGGTCCGGCACGCCGTAGCGCTGGCGCAGTGCGGCGGCGAGCGCGGTGGCCGATTCCTGCTCGCCGCCGACCAGGTCGGCGGGCAGCGGGCCGGAGGATCCGGCCAGCACCTCGACGCGGAGCGCCTCATCCGCGCCGGCGGCCAGGGCGTCCCGCAGCAGCGAGTCCGCGTCGCCAGGGCCGACGGTGGCCGCGACCACCCGGGCGTCCCACCGCTGGGCCAGCCTCAGGGCCTGCTCCAGGGCGGCGAGTTCCGATCGGCCCGGCCCGCGGTCGCGCGGATCTGCAGTCAGTATTCCCGTCAGCGGATCGACCTCTGTCTCCTGCCAGGACCAGCCCAGCGCCGCCACGATCACCGACATGCTCCCTCACCCCTTCCGGAACACGACACCGTCGCCGCCAGCGGGGTAGGTCCAGGTGATCGCCCCCTCGCGGTTGCACACCTGGTAGCAGGTCCCGCACTCGAAGCACTGTTCGTAGTTGAACAGGATGCCGCCGTCGGTGGTGGGCACGAACAGGTTGGCCGGGCAGGCGCGCACGCAGTCCTTGGTCGTGCAGGATCGGCACACCTCCGAGTCGACGGTGATGTGCGCGCGTTCCCCGACCCGGAACTCCACGCTCGCCATCCGCCCCTCGAACGACACGTCGGGGTAGCTCATCGATGTCGCTCCCTCATCGGAAAGCCCGTAGTGCTTTCCAGCCGTCCTGCGCCAGATGCCGCAGCCGGACATCATTAAGGTGGACCGCGCGGAAGAACTCCCTCGCCATGCCCAGCTTGGGAACCGGGTTGGTGACGGTGAAGACCTGTTCCACGAAATCGCAGGCCAGACCGGGGTATTCCTGCTGCATCCGGTCGGCGAGCACGATGTCCGCAGCGTTGCGCAGCCGCTTATGGTCAGCGAGGACGAAACACGCCTTCAGCCGGCGCCGGTAACCGGCCAGCCCGCGCGCGGAGGTGTCACCAGCCGCGATCGCCTCGGCCACGGTCTGGCCGGCCGCGAGCCCCGCGCCCATCGCGAAGTTGACTCCCTCCAGCCACAGCCCGGCGGCCAGGCACATGGACGCCGCGTCCCCGGCCACGAGCATGCCGTCGATGGCCAGCCGCGGCATGGCGCGGTAGCCCCCCTCGGGGATCATGTGCGCCGAGTATTCTTTCAGCTCCGCGCCCCGCAGATACGGAGCGATCGCCGGATGCGCTTTCAGGCTCGCGATCAGCTCTTCGGGCCGCACTTTAGCCGCGACCAGCCCGTCGAGTCCGACAACGACGCCCACGCTGACCGTGTCGAGGTTGGTGTAGAGAAAACCGCCGCCAGGGATCCCGCTCGTGCAGCCGAGCATCTCGATGTCCAGGCCCTGGTCGCCTGTCAGCCCGAACCGCTCGTCTATCACCTCACGCGGCAGTGCGAGGGTTTCCTTGGCGCCGAGGGTGGTGTGCGCCGAGTCGGCGCGCGGGAGCAGCCCGGCCTCCTTGGCCAGGAATGAGTTGACTCCGTCGCATGCGATGACGACCTCGGCGCGGATGTCGCCGTCGGGCCGGTCGGTGCGCACGCCGGCGATCCGGCCGGAGGCGTCCCGCAACAGGCTCGTGGCCACCGTCGAGGTGACCAGCCGGGCGCCGGCCGCGACCGCCTTGCCGGCCAGCCAGGAGTCGAAGTCGGCGCGATAGGTGGTCATCCCGTTGTAGGGCGGCCGGTCCCAGGCGCTGGTACGGAAATCGATCGTCAGCGCCTGGGTGGGCGTCATCAGCATGGTCGAGCGGCGGGTCACCCACCGCTGCACTGGCACCTCGTTCCACCACTGCGGCACAAGGTCGTCGAGGATCCGCCCGTACACCACGCCGCCGTACACGTTCTTCGCGCCCGGAAAGGCGCCGCGCTCCAGCAGGACCACGTCGCGGCCGGCCCGGGCAAGTTCCAGTGCTGCGGCCGACCCCGCGGGCCCGGCGCCGACGACCACCGCGTCGACGGTCATCGCGTCATCCGGCATGACTCACCTCTTCAGGCAGGCCCGCCGGCGTCGCCACGCCCAGCCGCTCGGCCAGTTCGGCAAGCACTGCCGGGGCGTCGGCGACGATCCCCAGGTCGGCCATCCGGGTCATGGGGCAGGACGGGTCGGTGTTCACGCTCACCACGTGCTCAGGCGCGCCGAGCCCGCTGACATGCTGTGCGGCGCCGGAAATACCGAACGCCACGTACAGCTGGGGGTTGACGGCCACGCCCGTGGTACCGATCTGCCGCTCATAGCTCATCCAGCCCGCGTCGGTCACCACCCGGGTGGCGCCCGCACTCGCCCCCAGCGCGCCTGCCACGTCGGCCAGGAGCCGCATCACGGCCACGCCGTCCGCCCCGGCAGGCACCAGTCCCGCGCCGCCGCCCACGATGCGGCGGGCCTCGGCCAGGTCTGCGGTGCTGGGCTCGGGCTGCAGCACCTTGACGCTCTCGGCGTCGCGTCCGGCATCCAGCTCGGGCAGCGTCAGCACGGTCACTTCGGCCGGTGCTGCCCGCCCGGGACTGCCGCCGCGTCCTGGCCACAGGGTCGCAACCACCGGCCCGTCCACGGCCACCCGCACCGACAGGCGGTCGTCCAGCCTGGTCAGCTCGACCTCATCTGGCCCGCACCGAACGGCGCCGGCGAGCAGGACGCGGCCCAGGATCACCGCCAGCCTCGGCGCGAGATCGCGGCCGTCTGGCGAGGCGGGAAGCAGCACCATGTCCACGCCCGACACGACCGGTGCGAGCGTGTCGGCCAGAGCGGCCGGGCCGACCGAGGACCGTTCCAGCACCCATACCCGGTTCGCCGAGTCCAGCCCTCCCGCAGCCTCGCGCGTCCCCGACCCCACCACCAGCGCGGCCCCGCCCGCCTCGGCCACCGTCTCACCCGCGCCCGCGGGCAGCTGGCCGTCCCTGACCACCACGACCGCGAGGGCACGGATACCGGCTGGCAGGCGGCCACCTGCCCCGTTGGGCGCTGGCATGGTCTTCGCCGGCCCAGTCATAGCGCCACCGCCGCCCGGTGCCCCTCGATCACGGCGGCATGTGCCCGGCGCGGGGAGACGCAATCGCCGACGCGGTGCACTTCGAACGGCGCGTCCTGCAACTCCCCCCACAGGGCATCCTCCGGGGCCTGATGAACCGCGCACACCACCCAGTCACAGTGCCGCTGCGCGGATTCGCCGGTGGGATGGTGCAGGAGGGTGAGTACCACGCCACCGGAGCTGCTGCCGGGGTCTGCGTCATCGGCAGCCACGCCCATCACCACCAGGTCGGTGGCCTGGCGGATCCCCTTGGCATGCGCGCGCACGTTGAAGGTCTCCATGTCCAGGGTGATGCCGAGGTCCTGGCCCACGACCATGCCGGCGGTGATGATCTCCACCGAGCAGCCCCGGTCGGCCAGCACCTCGGCGACACTGGTCGCCTGATGAAAGCCGAGGTCATCGACAACCACCACCTGCCCGGCCGGCTCGACGCGGCCTTCGAGGACGTCGCGGACATCCACCACGCGAGGATGACCGGCAGCCCAGTACGGCGCTTGCGGCCGCGCCCCGGTCGCCAGCACCACGACGTCGGGCGAATCAGCGCGCACCGACTCGGCCGTGGCCTCCACCCCGGTGCTGACCTCCACGCCGTAGCGCTGGCATTCGGCGGCCAGGTTGCGCACCACGTCGAGGAACTCGGCGCGGGAGGGCACCGACGCGGCCGCGGTGACCTGGCCACCGGTGCGCGGCTGGCGTTCGTACAGCGTGACCTGGTGGCCGCGCTGCGCGGCCGTGGACGCCGCCTGCAGTCCGCCCGGTCCGCCGCCGACCACGATCACCCGCCTGCCCCGGCGGCGCGGCGGCGGGAGGCTGACAGCTTCGCGGCCGGTGCGGGGGTTCTCGATGCAGCCCAGCCACCGGTTCAGGCCCATCCTGCCCACGCATTCCTGGTTGCATGACAGGCAGGTCCGGATCTGGGTGGCATACCCCGCGCGGGCCTTGGCGGCGAAGTCCGGGTCGGCGATCTGGCCACGCACCACACCGACCAGGTCGCAGTGCCCCTCGGCCAGCGCGCGTTCCGCCTGGACCGGGTCCTTGATCCGGCCCACCCCGATCACGGGCAGCTTGACCGCCCGCCGCATGGCGTTGGCGATGTAGAGGGCGTAGCCGGGCGGGATGCTCATGGACGCCTCGATCATGAACAGCGTCGCGGTGGCCACGCCGATCGAGGTGTTGATGT
>DAIRVB010000301.1:0-5845 GCA_036803065.1 Streptosporangiaceae bacterium | reverse complement strand
CCGGGGAACTGCCCCCGGAGCCCCCGGCCCCCGCGATCGCTGGCTCGGCGGGGACACGCCTTCGGCGCGCCCCCCTCGCCAGCCAATGGAACCGTCACGTCAGCCTGCGGCCAGGATCTGGTTGACCTGCTGCGCCGCGGAGCTCAGCGCCGCCTGCGGCTGGCTCTTGCCGAGCAGCACGGATACGGCCATGTTGGCGAGGACCGTGGAGATCTTCGGGTACTGCGGGATCTGCGGACGGGCCTGCTTCACGTTGGCCAGGTTCGCCACGAACGCGCTGACCCCGGGCAGCGTGGTGTCCACCTGCTGGCTGAAGCCGGCCGCGTTGCCCACCGACGCCCGGGTCGGCAGGTCGCCGGTCTTCAGCGAGAAGTACTTGACCTGGGCAGGTGCGGTGAGCCAGAAAATAAACTTCTCCGCTGCGGACACCCGGGTGGCGCCGTTGTTGAACACCACCCAGTTGTCCGGCCCGGAGATGGTCTGGTGGCCGGCGCTCGAACCCGGGTAGGAGGGCATGACCTGCACCCCGTAATGGACGTTGGTGAACACGCCCAGGTCCCACGGCCCGGTGACCAGCATCCCGATCTTGCCCGAGTTGAACAGGTTGGCGTACGCCTGGTCGGTCGGGTCCAGGTACATGGACTTGTCGGTGACGGCCATGGTCCGCAGGGTGCTGAGCGACTCCAGCCCGGCCGCCGAGTCGAACGCCGCCTTCTGATTATCGGCTGTCAGCAGCTGGCCACCGGCCTCCCAGAGCAGCGCCTCCCAGTGCCACACCGTGTCCTCGGACGCCGGGGTCACGTACGCGGTGCCGAACTGCTTGGCGGCCGGGTCGGTCAGCTTCTTCGCGTCGGCCACGAACTGCGGCCAGGTGAAGTCCGGGCCCGGCGGCGTGAGGTGGGCCTTGGCGAACAGCGTCTTGTTGTAGACCACGGCCAGGTTGTCGACCAGGGCCGGCACCCCGATCACCTTGCCGTTGACCGTGGCCACGTCCCGCTCGCCGACCCAGAAGTCGTTCCAGTTGATCCCGGAGCGCTTGACCACGGTGGTCAGGTTCACCACCTGCGGGATCTGCGCCACGTTCGGCGCCCACGACCCGAAGAGGTAGGCGATGTCCGGCGGGCTGCCGCCACGCACCGCGGTCAGCACCTTCTGCAGCGTGTTCTCGTTGTTGACGTACAGGCTGCTGACCTTCTCGCCCGGATGCTGGTTCTGGTACTCGGTGATCAAGTGCGCGAAGACCTTGGCCTCGGGCCCGGTGTAGCCCTCCCAGATCTGCACCGTGGCACTGGCGCCGCCGCCTCCGCCGCTGTCGGTGCCACACGCGGCCAGGACGAGGGCGACCACGGTGAGCGAGCTGGCCAGGGTGACCCGCAGCCGGTGCTTCGCCATCCTGTTTCCTCTCTCTGCTCGGGGTGTGACACGAGCCGCGCTGATCATGACCACGACCATCCCGGCGATGATGCATGTTGCACGAACCATGCAGATTTCCGACAATTTTGAGCATAGAGGTCAGCGGTGTCAAGCCCTGTGGGTCACACACTGCGCCCCTCCAGGTCCATCTGGTCGCGGTAAGCCGGGCAAATCGGGCATCAGGTCTGCAACCGGCAGCATCATCTGTGCCGCTGATGGTCACTGTCTGGCTCGTTGAATGCTTGGTCTTGCGCGTAACGAAGCAGAATGGAACACTACAGAACCGTGATCAAGCTGACATTTGTCGGTGCTGGCAGCATCGAGTTCACCCGCAACGTCGTGACCGACCTGTGCCGCTACCCGGAGTTCCGCGGGGGCTTGCATCTCGCTCTGTACGACATCAGCGCGCCGCGGCTGGCGCATGCTGAGCGGCTGGCCACCCGGATCGCCGCGCAGACCGGGTGCGGCGCGGTGGTGAGCGCCACCCGGGACCGGCGCGAGGCGCTGGCGGGCGCCGACTACGTGATCAACGAGGTTCAGGTCGGCGGGTACGATGCCACCCGGGCGGATTTCGACATCCCGGCGCGGTACGGGGTGCGCCAGACGATCGGGGACACGCTGGGGATCGGCGGCATCTTCCGCGGCCTGCGGACCATCCCGGTGGTGACCGCGCTGGCCCGGGACATGCACGAGGTCTGCCCGGACGCCTACCTGCTCAGCTACAGCAACCCGATGGCCATGCTGCCCTGGGCCGTGTACGAGGGCACCCCGTTTACCAGGGTGTTCGGGCTGTGCCACTCGGTCCGGGACACGCAGGCATTCCTCACCGGGCTCATCGGCGCCGACCCGGGCCGGGTCCGCTTCCTCACCGCAGGCTTCAACCACCAGGCGTTCGTGCTGCGCTTCGAGCAGGACGGCGAGTCTCTCTACCCGCGCCTGGCGGAGGTCATCGAGGGCTCACCCGAGCTGCAGCGGCGGGTCCGCGTGGAGATCTTCCGCCGGTTCGGCTACTTCCCGACCGAGTCCAGTGAGCATTCCGCCGAGTACGTGCCGTGGTTCATGCACCACGACGACCAGATCGAGCGGTTCCAGATCTTCGTGGGCGACTACCTGGAGCGCTCCGAGGAGAACCTGCGCGAGCTGGAGTCGCTGCAGCAGGCTCTGGCCTCGGACGCGCCGCTCGACCTGGAACCCGCGCACGAGCTCGCGTCGCTGTTCATCCACTCGCTGGAAACCGGCCGCGAGCGCGAGCTGCACGTGAACATCCGCAACGGCGGGCTGATCTCCAGCCTGCCGGACGAGTGCTGCGTCGAGGTCCCCTGCCTGGTCGGAGCGGGGGGCGCCAAGCCGGTGCCGGTCGGCGCGCTGCCGCCGCAGCTGGCCGCGCTGAACCGGACATTCCTCAATGTCGTCGAGCTGACCGTGCGGGCGGCGCTGGAGGAGTCGCGTGAGCACGTCTACCAGGCGGCGCTGCTCGACCCGAACACGGCGGCCACGCTGACCACGACGCAGGTCGTGGCCATGTGCGACGACCTGTTTGAGGCGCACCGGGAGTTGCTGCCCGCGGCGTTCGCGCGCTGACTGCGGCGACCAGGAGGCGGCGATGCGGCTGGCATTGACCCACCGGCCCGGGCGGGCCGCCGCGATCACGGCGGGCACGGCCGCGCTGGTCCTCGTGCCGCTGGCGGCCGGCGCCCCGGCGTCGGCCGCCCGAACGGCGGTCAGCGCGAGCACACCGATCCCGCCGCCCGTGGCTCACGGCACGTTGCGGATCACCGGCCAGCCCCGGGACAGCGCGGTGATCACGGCGTCCGGGCTGGCCTGGCACGCGCCCCGCCTGCCCCGCGGTACCAGGCTGCTTAGCTTCGAGGTCGCCTACTCATGGCAGAGCTGCACGCCGGACGGGCGGGGATGCCGCACCGCGGCGGGCGCGGCGGCCGCGCCGTTCGCCGCCCGCCAGTACCGGGCAGGGCACGCTGACACGGGCCGACGGCTGCGGGTGACCGAGACCGCGTCCGAGGTGGTCGAGACGCAGGGGTCCACGTTCACATTCCGGGTCATCCGGCGCTCGGTGAGCCGACTTGCTGTAGTCAGGGTCCGCGCCTACCGGCGGCACCAGCGGCCTGTTGCGGAATTCGTCAACGGGACGCCAGAACGGCTCACCGCCTCAGCGGAGGAATACTTCCAGGTAACCGTTCCGCATTACGACACAGCAGACGGCCAGCCGGTACAGCTGTACCGGATCGACAGCGGCCCATGGCGCACGATGCCCGGCGACCGCGTGTTCTACACCGGCAAGCTCCGCCCAGGCCCGCACCACGTGGCCGTCCGCACCGCCAACCGCGCGGGCTCCACCATGATCCAGTTCAGCTGGCGTGTCATGCCGCTGCCTGCGCCGGTGGCCTGCCGTTCCTCGGGGCAACATCAGTGCTGGTATCCGCCGCATCTCGCCGCCGATCAGCATCCGATGCGCTGGGACTGGCAGATCGGCCGCGTCACCCCGCTGCAGCGGACCGGCACGCACGCAGTAGACATCTACGACATCGACGGATTCCTCACCACCGAGGCGGAAGTCCACGCGATCCGGACCACCTGGCAGGCAAGCACCCTCCCGCACCCGCGGACGGTCTGCTACCTGGACCTGGCCTGGGAGGATTACCGCCCCGACGCCAGCCCGTCGCCGGGCGGCAGCTACTTCCCGGCCAGCACGCTCGGCCAGGTGTACTACGGCTATCCCGAGGAGCGCTGGCTGGACTTCCGCCAGCTCGACGCCCTCGAGCCGATGCTCCGCGAACGGATCGGCATGTGCGCGAGAAAGGGTTTCGACGCGGTCGAACTCGATGACATCGACAGCTTCGACCCGCCGTCCACCACCGGATTCCGGCTCACCCCCGGCGACGCGGAGAACTTCCTCGCCTACGCCTTCAACGAGATCCACCGCTACGGAATGACCGCGCTGTGGAAGAACTCGCCGTACCTGTCCTGGTGGGGACGGCAGTACTCAGACGGCGCTGTGGTCGAGGAGTGCTACATCAACCACACCTGTTTCGCTGCCCAGCTTCGTGGCAGCCGCCAGTACGGGATCACCTGCACCAGCCTGCGCGGCAGCACGCCGTGCGGCTGGGACGACTTCAGCTCTGATACCAGTCCTCGCCAGCCCACCGGCAAATGGGTAGGCGAGGCCGAGTACGCGGCCGATCATTACGTCTGTAACCCCGGCCAGCAGTGCCAGCACAAGCGAGAATTCGCCACCTTCTGCCATGTCGTTTACATGCCACCAGATGGCTTCGGGTCGGTCAAGTTCGATGTCGACCTGGACGGCAAGGAGTTCTACCCCTGCCCCCGCGGCTACTGACGCCCGCCAGTTGTTCGCGTGAACGGTTCGCCGGCCCGGAAGAAATGACTAGCCGGCCGCCCGAGAACGTATGCGTTATTACCAGGGAGCCCAGCCCCGCGAGCTTGAAACTCAACCACTGCTCAGCCACACGCGACAGCACAGCCCTCTCTGCCAAGCTGTCGTGAGGCACCCGCCCCTCCAGTAACTACTGACCTCCCGAGGGCGGGGATGGAGACAACTTCCCGAGATGACCATGACCGTGCTCGACCATGCGCCGGTGACCGGCGATGCTGGACGGGTGACCGGCGAGCGGCAGGAGCGCCCGGATCCGGAGGTGCCCGAGCGGGCGCGCCGGCGGACGTTCACCGCCGCGTATAAGCAGGAGATCCTGGCCGCTTATGACGCGGCCGGGCCGGGTGAGAAGGGCGCGATGCTACGGCGGGAGGGCCTGTACTCCAGCCTCATCACCGAATGGCGCCGGGCGCGTGACGCCGGGGCGCTGGCCGGGCTGAAGCAGCCCCGCGGCCGCCCGGCGGCTGATCCGCGGGACGCGCAGATCGCGCGGCTGCGCAAGGAGAAGGCCCAGCTGGAGCAGGAGCTGGCTAAGGCCCGCTTCGTGGTGGATGTGACCCTGCTGGTTAATTCTGGGGGAATCGGGGTCTGAGCGGCGTGGTGCGGCCGTCTTGGATCTTGTGGTCTGGATGATCGGGCTGCGGTCGCCTTCCCTCTCGTCCCGGCCGCAAGATGGAGCCCGTGATGTGTGTCCAGCCGCAGCCGTGGCCGCAGCCGGCGCCGGAGATCGTCGCGGCCGTCGCGGCGATGTACCGGGGCAAGCGTGAGCGCCCGCTGCCGGTGATGGTGCGTGACCAGCTGGGTGAGTGGCTGTCCGATGAGCAGTTCGCGGGTGCTTACGGGGTGCGCGGCAGGCCGGGCTGGCCGCCGGGCCGCCTGGCCCTCGTGACGGTTTTCCAGATGGCGGAGGATCTGACCGGCCGTCAGGCCGCTGAGGCGGTGCGCACCCGGATCGACTGAAAGTACGCGCTCGGCCTTGACCTGGCCGATCCTGGCTTCGCCGACTCGGTCCTGAGTGAGTTC
>DAIRVB010000300.1:0-5845 GCA_036803065.1 Streptosporangiaceae bacterium | reverse complement strand
CTGGCCGGCGACGGCCCGGTCGCGGGCGCCGCGGCGGCGGCCGCGGTGACCGGGCGGCTGCCGCGGGCCGGCGCGGCGGCCACCGCGGCCGCAGGCGCCCTCGGGCCTGCGATCGCCACGTACACGGCGGCGCTGCTGGCCGATACCGCGATCCCGGCCTGGCACGACGCTCACCGCGAGATGCCGTACCTGTTCGCCGGGTCCGCGGCGTCCGCCGCGGGCGGTCTCGCCATGCTGGCCGTCCGCCCCGCGCACGCGGGGGGGGCGATCAGGTTCGCCGCGGCGGGCGCCGCCGTCGAACTCACCGCCAAGAGCCTGCTGCTGCGGCGGCTCGGGCCTGCCGCGGAGCCGTACCAGTCGGGGCGGCCGGGGACGCTGATGGAAGCCGCCGAGGTGCTGACCGCGGCCGGCTTGGCGGGCGCGGTGCTGGCTGGCCGGAGCCGGCCGGCCGCGGTGGTTTCCGGCGCGGCGCTGGTGGCGGCGTCCGCGCTGACCAGGTTTGGCATCTTCGAGGCTGGCCTCGCCTCCGCACGTGACCCGAAGTACACCGTGGGCCCACAGCGGGAACGCCTCCGTCAGCACTCAGGCGCAGGCCCCTGACAGTGCTCGATTTTGCGAAGTACCGATAGACGGTATATAACGCCTATATGACTATACGTTCACTTCAGGAGCCGACGTTCCTGATCCTTACCTCGCTGGCGGCACGGCCACAGCACGGTTACGGGATCATGACCGATGCGGAGCAGATCTCTGGCGGCCATGTCCGGCTGCGGGCTGGAACGCTGTATGCGGCGCTGGACCGGCTCTGCACTGACGGGCTCGTAGAGGTCGACCGGGAAGAGGTCGTTGACGGTCGTCTGCGCCGCTACTACCGCATTACCGATGACGGCACGCGGCGGCTGACGGCGGCGGTGGTGCGCCAGCGCGCCACCGCCGCGGTGGCCGCTCAGCGACTGGGCCTGGCGGGAGGCACGGCATGAGCGAGACATGCGGCCTGGAGCGCGGGTACCTAGAGCGCCAGCGCCTGGAACGTCGGTACCGCCGCCTGCTGGCCGTGTACCCGCCGGCCCACCGGCGGGCACACGGGGAGGAAATGGTAGGCGTGCTGATGGCCGCCGCGCCGGACCGGCAGCGGTGGCCAGGGCTGGCCGAGACGGCCGATCTGATCGCGGGCGCGATGCGCATCTGGGTCCGCGCGATCACGCGAGGCGTCAGCGATCCGCGCTGGCGGGACGCCCTGGCGGTGCTGAGCGTTGTCGCGCCCCTGCTGCTGCTCGCGGCCGGCCTGGCTATCAATGACATTCTGGGTGTCGCCATCCGCGCCGTCGGCGGGTCCTTCGAGAACCCGTTCTGGCTGGCCTACTGGTGGGTCTGGCCGTCCACGTTCGGGCCGGCCATCGTGACGGCCCTGGTCCTCCTGCGTCTGCGGCGCGTCGCCGCGGCCGCGGCACTGGCCACGACGGCCAGCTATGTGATCATCTCTGCCGATGGCTCGCCCGCAGCGGACCTGGCGTCGGTTGGCACGGCCCTGTGGATGGTGCTGGGCGGGCTAGCCACCGTCGCGCTAGCTCTGTCTCCGGGGCCACGGCGGGGCCTGCAGATCCTGGGGCGGTGGCGGACCGCGCTGACCGCTGCCGGAGCGCTTGGCCTCGGCGCGCTGGTCTGGGGCGACCCGCGGCTGAGCGTGCCGCCGTCCGGCCGGGGCACGCTGATCGTGATCTTCGCGGTCCTGGTCGGCGTGGTGATCGCCTGCCTGCGGACCCCGGTCGGGCGCCGCGTCGTGGCGCTGCTCGCGATCACGGCCAGCCCGCTGTGCTACGGCGCGCTCGTCCAGGTCGGCGCGGCGGGCGACGGACCGTTCGGCTCCGCGCCGAGGGCAGCCCTGCTGTACCTGCCGCCGCTGCTCGTCATTTGCCTGATCATCACGGCGGCCTGGCTGAATACGCGCCGCCTGGACCATCACCGAACCGTTCGCCAAGGCGGGCCGCCAGGGGGCGATGACGCCCACGCCTGAGCGCCGCGCTCAGGCGTCCTTGCGCTCAGAATCCTGCCGCTCCGGCTCCTGACGGTCAGGCTCCTTGCTGGGATCTGGTGCGATCCGGCTGTCGATCACCTGGCCGGGGAAGCGCTGCTGTGCCTGCGCGTAGAGGTCGTAGGCACGGCAGTCCGGATCGCGCAGCGGCGGCGGGAACAGGGTGCGCGGCCAGAGCCGCCGGGCCTTCACCACGGCCACTTCCACCGCGTACAGGGTGAATTCGGCCTGCAGGTACAGCCAGGCCAGCAGGCCCAGCACCACGCCGAACACGCCATAGAGCGAGTTGCTCTTGGCCAGCGAGTGCGCCACCAGGTAGCCGCCGAGAAGCTGCAGGATCTGCCACACGATCGCCGCGAGCACCGCGCCCAGGAACAGCTCGTTTCGCCGCACGTCGCTGGCGGTGGCCAGCCGGAAGCCGAGCCAGAAGAGCCCGATGTTGAGCAGCAGCGATACCGCGATCGCGCCGATGTACGCGCCGGGCCCGCTGAGCACGCTCGCCGCCGCGCCGCCGGCCAGGCCTGACAGCAGTGTGGTGGCGATGATGCCGGTGCCGACCACGACGATCATCGCGATGCCGCGCAGCGCCGACATGGGGAAGCCGGGCCGGCGGGCGATGGGCACGCCCCACGCGGTGTTGCAGGCGTTCTGTGCGGCACCGGCCACGCCCCGGGTGCCAAGAAACGTCAGGACGAGCCCGATGACCAGCGCCAGGCCGGTCCCGGGCAGCGAGTGCACGTTGCTTTTCAACTGCGCGCCGATCACCGGGAACTGCACGAACGCGGAGTTCAGCACCTTCTGGCGGAGTGCTGGATTGTGGCCGAGGACCAGGTCGAGCACGGTCACCAGGACGAGCAGCAACGGGAAAATCGAGGCGAATGCGTAGTACGCGATCAGGGCGGCGAGGTTGCCTGCCTGATCGTCCCCGAACTTCTTCCACACCGCGACGGGGAAAGCCAGCCAGGGTGTTTCCTGCTGGCGCCGGTCGACGGCGTGCAGAGCCTTCTTTGCGGCGTTCACTGCGCTGAGTACTACCCGCTAGAAGGGTGTTAATCCAGCTAGTGAGGGTGAGTCCTGCTCCGGGGCACGGTTACCCGCGCTGCGGCTTACTGATCGTTACTGGGGTCGCGCCGCAGTTCCCGGAGTTGCCGGGCGACGAAGTCCGGGTCCAGGACGTGGCCGCTCGAGGATGCCTCCAGGCGCAGCCGCCGGCGCCTCCACCGGTACTTCCGGGTCAGGCCGACGGCGAGCAACGTCACGCCACCGGCGGCTGGTCCGCCGACCAGCAAGACCATGAACGCTCGGTCAGCTGCGTTGTCGAGCATGCCGTTGTTGGGATCGCCCGGGTTGAGATAGACGCTCACGGCCTTGGACGACCCGTACCCGGGTGCGTCGAGCGCATAGGACTGGCCGTCCCAGTGGTACCTGACGATCCCGCCCTGCTCGGTCCCGGTGACCCGGTGACCGGTCCACAGCACGATCTCCGGCGACTGGGCCTCCAGCACCACCACCAGCAGGGCGAACACGAACAGGACAGCAGCCAGGCCGACGGACCAGCCGGCGCCATCGAACCAGCTCCGCATGCGGGCGCGCATAGGACCAGGATGGTCCATAGACCAGCCACGACGGTCAATCAGTGGGCGGGCGGCCTTCAGGGCCAGGTGACGGTCACCGATTCCGGAGCGGCGGCGATCGGCGGCTGGACGGTGGCACTCACGCTCCCCGGCGGCGAGACGATCACGCAGACCTGGAACGCCACGCTCACCCAGAGTGGGGCCAGTGCCGCGGCCGTGAACCTGAGCTGGAACGGAAGCCTGCCGCCGGGCGGGTCCACGGCGTTCGGCTTCCTGGCCAGCTTCACCGGCAGCAGAGCGCCCCCCACCGTGGACGTGAGCCTGAGCGACGACGAAGTCGCGCAACTGGAATCCCGCTACCTGCCCCGCGGGTAGCGGATCGCGCGATGTCCTGTCTGGGCGCGCCGTCTGGCTGCGTGCCATTCCCCTGGGATTGGCCCCTCGTCCAGCGCCCGGGTCAGCGCGGGACATATCATGCGACCGAGGGGATCCAAGCTGGCAAATGTTCAGATGGTCACAGCGACGGGGAAGCGGGTATGGCGGATACCGATTGGATGAACGTAGACCCGGCGGAATCGGGCCATGATCGGGTTGATCTGCAGGTCGACCGGCCGCACCCGGCCCGGGTCTACGACTATCTGCTCGGCGGAAAGGACAACTTCGCCGCCGACCGGGCCGCCGCCGAGGCGGGACTGAAAGCCAATCCCAACTCACGGATCCCGCCGAGGGAGAACCGCGCATTCCTGCGCCGCGCGGTGCGCTACCTGGCCCGCGAGGCGCACATCAGCCAGTTCCTGGACATCGGCACCGGCATCCCGACCTCGCCCAACGTGCACGAGATCGCCCAGGACGCCGACCCGCGGGCGCGGGTCGTATATGTCGACAACGATCCCATCGTGCTCGCGCACGCGCGGGCGTTGCTCACCACCGGCCCCGCGGGCAAGACCGCCTACATCGACGCCGACCTGCGCGACGTCGCTAAGATCCTCAATTCCCCTGACCTGCAACAGACGCTGGATCTGAGTCAGCCCGTCGCGCTGCTGCTGATAGCGATCATGCATTTCGTCCCCGACGACGAGGATCCCTGGGGCCTGGCGGCCCGACTGCTCGACGAGTTGCCGTCCGGCAGTTACCTGGCACTGTCCCATCTCACTGGCGACTTCGACCCGGCGGCGTGGGAAGGGGTGGCCGCGGTGTACCGGCGCAGCGGGGTGATCATGCAAGTGCGCTCCCGGCCGGCGGTCGAACGGTTCTTCACCGGCCTTGATCTCGTCGACCCCGGCGTTGTGTCGCTGCCGCACTGGCGCCCCGACCCCAGCGACATCGGCCAGCCAGGTCGGGCTGGCCAGCCGAGTGACGCTGCCGTCTCCGTGTACGGGGGCGTCGCTCGCAAGGCATGATGGGCCATGCTTATGCGGCAGATTCGTGTGCCCGGTAGGCCATGACCGTGCCTGCACCAGACATCCAGGCCGCTCTGGCCGGCCGTCCTGCCCTCCTGCATGATGCCTGCCAGCGGGCACTGGCCTATCTCGGCGGGCTCGCGGAGCGGCGGGTGGCCCCGGCGGCCGGCGCCGTTGCCGCGTTGGGCCGGCTCGACTTCGCGCTGCCCGGATCGGGCCTGGACGCGCCGGACGTGCTCGGCATGCTGGACGAGTTCGGCTCGCCCGGCACGGTGGCAAGCGCTGGTCCGAGGTACTTCGGATTCGTCACCGGCGGGACGCTGCCGGTTGCGCAGGCTGCCGCCTGGCTCGCCGCAGCGTGGGATCAGAACGCGGCTTTGACGGTGATGTCTCCCGCTGCCGCGATGCTCAATGCCGTGGCGCTGCGCTGGGTGGCCGAACTGCTCGCCTTGCCGCCCGGCGTCGGCGGCGGCTTCGTCACCGGCGCCACGATGGCGAACGTCACCTGTCTCGCCGCGGCCAGGGACGCGGTGCTGACCAGGCACGGATGGGACGCCGCTGGCCAGGGCCTCGTTGGCGCGCCGCCGGTCACCGTCGTGGTCGGCGCCGAGGTGCATGCCACCGTCCGGAAGGCGCTCGGCCTGGTGGGCCTGGGCCGTGACCGGGCCAGAGCACTGCCGGTGGACGACCAGGGCCGGATCGATCCCCGCGCCCTCCCGGAACTCAGCGGCCCGGCGCTGGTGTGCCTGCAGGCCGGCAACGTCAATAGCGGTGCCAGCGATCCGTTCGTGCCGCTGATCGCGTGGGCGCGTGAGCACGGCGCCTGGGTTCACGTGGAC
>DAIRVB010000299.1:2349-5847 GCA_036803065.1 Streptosporangiaceae bacterium | reverse complement strand
GGGAGGAGCAGCTAACGGACTTCTCAGAGGATTACTTGGTGGGGGGTTGGCATGATCACCGTTCAACCGGGGAGCGGACCTACCGTTCTCCGCATCCTTCTCGGCTCCCAGCTGCGAAGATTGCGCGAGGCCAAGGAAATCACTCGGGAGGACGCCGGATACACGATTCGTGCATCCGGCTCGAAGATCAGCCGCATGGAGCTTGGGCGAGTCGGCTTCAAGGAGCGAGACGTCGTCGACCTGCTCGAAATGTACGGCGTCGCCGATGAGGCGGAACGGGATGCCCTGGTCGTGCTGGCCAGGCAGGCCAATACACCGGGTTGGTGGCATAAGTACAGCGATGTCTTGCCGGATTGGTTCCAGGTCTACGTGGGCCTGGAGGAGGCCGCTTCGCTGATCAGGCTCTATGAGGTCCAGTTCGTCCCTGGATTGCTCCAGACGGCGGACTACGCAAGGGCAGTGGTGGCGCTCGGGCAGACGGGTGCGCCTGACGAGGAGATAGAGCGCAGGGTGAGCCTGCGGATGGCCCGGCAGAAGTTGCTGGCCAAGGCAGACGCACCGCGCCTGTGGGCTGTGGTGGATGAGGCAGCACTGCGGCGTCCGATCGGTGGCAGGGAGGTGATGCGATCGCAGCTCGAGAGGCTGATTGAGGCGACCAAGGAGCCGAATATCACGCTCCAGGTCATGCCCTTCAGCTCAGGCGGACACGCCGCCGAGGGCGGGGCATTCACCATCATGCGATTCCCCGAGGTTGACCTGCCGGACGTGGTCTACCTCGAGCAGCTGACGAGCGCTCTCTACCTGGATAAGCGCGACGACGTGGAGAGGTATACCGAGGTGATGGAACGCCTCAGCGTCGAGAGCGAGTCGCCAGATCACACCACAGAGATCCTGAGCGGAATGCTTGAGGAAGTTACATAGATGAAGACATACAACGGAATGTCGGCGGCTGAACTGGACGATGCTCGCTGGCGCAAGAGCAGTGTGAGCAACTCACAGGGAGCCTGCGTCGAGATGGCCAGGTTGTCCGGTGGTGAGTTCGCCGTCCGTAATTCAAGAAACCCGGCAGGGCCTGCGCTCATCTACACGCAGGCCGAGATCGCGGCGCTCATCGAGGGCGTCAAGCAAGGCGAATTCGACGATCTCCTGGTCTAGCACCAGGGCCGTCGCCGCGGCTGGCGCGAGCAGGCCCCCCTGCTCGCCTCGGGCCGCCTACCTGACCGCTGGCCGCCGTGTCCCTGCGCGACGCGGCGGCCAGCGCATTCCTGGGGCGACCCCGTCAGGTCAGATCGGGTCAGATCACGTCACGTCTGGCGGTGGTCGCGACAGCCGCGACGGCGAAGGCGGCCGCGTAGACCGCCAGGACCAGGCCACCCGCCCAGCGGGCCAGCAGGTCAGCCGAGGCGCTGTGAGAGCCGGCGCCGAGCGCGAGCCCAGCGTTGAACGGCAGCCAGCGGCTGACGTCGCTGCCGACTAGCTGGCTGAGGACGCCTTCGATCAGGGCGATCCAGGCCAAGGCGACGGCGATGGCTCCGGCCAGGTTGCGGATCAACGCGCCGAGGCCCACGCCGATCGCCGCGAACGCCGCGTTCCACGCTATTGAGCCACCGATCGTCTGCCACATTCCCGCATCCGGCCAGGAGAAAGACGTCCCTCTGCTGGCCCACCAGGCGGTGGCGGTGACCAGCCCGGCGGCGCTCACGACGACCCCGCTCAGGCCTCCGACGAGAGTCCCTCTCCGGCGAGTTGGCGCAGCATGGCACGCAGCATCGCCATGCCTGCGGGATCGAGTCCGTTGGCCGGCTCGTCGAGAATCAGCACCTCGGGATCCCCGAGCAGGGCCGCGGCCAGGCCCAGCCGTTGGCGCATGCCCAGCGAGTAGCCGCCCGCCCGCCGGCCCGCGGCCGGCGACAGTTCCACCAGGTCGAGGACCTCGTCTACCCGGCGCACCGGAAGCCCACTGGAGCGGGCGAGGATCCGCAGGTGGTCGCGGCCGGAACGGCCCGGGTGGAAGCCGGTGGCTTCCAGCACGGCGCCGACGGTCTGCCGTGGGCGGGCCAGCTGGTCGTAGCGCCGTCCACCGATCAGCGCCTGCCCGGCTGTGGCGCGGGTCAGCCCCAGCATGATCCGCAGGGTGGTCGTCTTTCCCGCTCCGTTAGGCCCGAGGAACCCCGTCACCGCGCCGGCCGGGACATCGAAGCTCAGGTCCTCGACTGCGCTCGCCCGGCGGTAGCGCTTGCTGAGGTCTCGCACGGCCAGGTCAGTCATCGTGGTCCTCTGGTGATCTGCTTGTTCATGCGGTGAGTCATCCGTTTCTGTCCAGAGTTTCGGTCAGGGCCGGTTTCGGCGTCGGCACCACGATGGCGCGGTCAGGCTTCCTGGTCGTCAGCCAGGCGTGGCATGTGCGGGCTACCGCGGCTGCGGTACCGGCCGGTTACCACGGCCTGCGGACGCGCATCAGCGGGCGCGTCCCTATCGTGGATGCGTGAGCGCACCGGAGCGGCTGAAGGCACTCGGTCGGCTGGGGGCACTGGGCCGGCTGAGGGCACTGGACACGATGAGCGCGCTGGGCCTGCCGGGGGCACTGGGCCTGCCGGGGGCCTTGTCCGCCACCCGATACCGCCCGGGTGACCCCGCGGGCGGTGGCCGGAAGCACCCGGTGCCGGTAGCCACGCGTTAGAGTCCTTCAGGTGATCCAGGGGCAGCAGGACAGCCTCCCGCCGCTGACGAAGCGGCTGCTCGGCTGGGAGATTGTCATCGTGTTCGGCGTCTCGCTCGGCGCCAGTGCACTCTTCGCCATCATCGAGTTCATCGGGTCGCTCACCGCGGCGAAGCCGCTCGGCAAGCAGCAGGCGCTGCTCGTCGGCTCGCTCGCCCCCGGCCGCCCCTGGCTGGACCTCGCCCTGCAACTGGCCAACATCCTCACCACGCTCGTCCCGGTCGCGCTGGTCTTCTACCTGCTGGCCAGGGAGTGCGCGGGGCCGTCGGCGATGGGGCTGGACGGGAGGCACCCGGGCCAGGATGCCGCGCGCGGCGCCGTCCTCGCGGCGCTCATCGGCGGGTCGGGCCTTGGCCTGTACCTGGCCGCCTTCCACCTCGGCTTCAGCCTGAACGTCGTTCCGGAAAATCTGCCCGCCGCCTGGTGGCGCATCCCGGTGCTGATTCTCGACGCGACCCGGAACGGGATCGTCGAAGAGGTCCTGGTCATCGGGTACCTGCTCCGGCGGCTGGATCAACTGCACTGGACCCCGGCCCGGGCCGTCGCGCTGAGCGCCGTCGTGCGCGGCTCCTATCACCTGTACCAGGGCTTCGGCGGATTCCTCGGCAACGCGATCATGGGTGTCATCTTCGCTGTGCTGTATCGCCGATGGGGCCGGGTGACCCCGCTGATCATCGCGCACGCGCTCATCGACAGCGTGGCCTTCGTCGGATACGTGGCCCTGCACGGCCACGTCTCCTGGCTGCCCTGATCTTCAGCGGCCAGTGCTTCAGCGGACC
>DAIRVB010000299.1:0-2249 GCA_036803065.1 Streptosporangiaceae bacterium | reverse complement strand
CACGGCCACGTCTCCTGGCTGCCCTGATCTTCAGCGGCCAGTGCTTCAGCGGACCCGTGCTTCAGCGGCCCAGTGCTTCCAGCACCGTGACGCCGGGCAGACGCCGCAGCGTGTCACCGCTGAGCACGAGTTTCGAGCGCCGGACACCACTGCCGATCACGACCTGGGGAGCAACGGCGACCGCGGCGTCCAGGAATACCGGCCAGCCGTCCGGGAGGCCGATCGGCGTGATGCCCCCGTATTCCATCGCGGTCTCGGCGACCGCCACCTCCATCGGGGCGAACGACGCCTTGCGCACGTCCAACTGGCGGCGGACGACGCCGTTGACGTCGGCGCGGGTGGTGGCCAGCACCACACAGGCAGCGAACCGGGTTTCGCCGCCCCGGCGCCCGGACACCACAACGCAGTTGGCCGATTCGGCCAGGCTGATCCGGTATCGCTCGCAGAACTCGGCGGTATCGGCGAGTTCCGGGTCGATCTCGGCCACTCCCACGTCTCCGGCCGGCAGCATGCCGTCAAGGCTCGCCAGCGCGGCACCGACCGGCGATGCTAGAAGGTCAGGCCGGTCCAGAGCCGCGACCAGCTCCAGGCTTCCCATGTGTGTTTGCACGCCGGGAAGTCTAGGCCGCCCCGGCGCTGCCCGGCCCTCCCTCACCAGGTCGCCACGATGCCGATCCCAAACGAACATATACCTGTAGCCTCCTGGCGATTATCCTTCCCCCATGGCTGAGCCTTCCGCCGAGACGGAGACGATCGGCGGTACGGGAGTGGCCGCGGCTGGCGCCACACTCTCCGTGCTTCAGCAGGCGATGGCGTCGGGCGCGCTGACCTCAGCCGGCCTCACCGAGTTTTACCTGTCCCGCATCGAGCGGCTGAACCCCCTGCTGCGGGCAGTCATCAGCGTCAACTCCGGAGCCGGCAGTGAGGCTGCGGCCAGCGACCAGATGCGCGTCGACAGCGCGGCCCGCGGTCCGTTGGAGGGTATTCCCGTCCTGGTCAAGGACAATGTCGCGGCCCGGGGCCTGCCGGCCACGGCCGGCTCACCGGCGCTGCTCGAGGCGGAGTCCGGCGACGCCTTCCTGGTTACCCGGCTACGCGCGGCTGGTGCGGTGATCATCGGCAAGGCGAACATGTCTGAATGGGCCAACTTCCGCTCCACCCACTCCACCAGCGGCTGGAGCACCCTGGGCGGCCAGGCCGCCAACCCGCACGCGCTGGACCGCAGCCCCTCGGGATCCAGTTCCGGCTCGGGGGTAGCCGTGGCGGCCGGCCTGGCCCCGCTCGCGGTCGGCACCGAGACCGACGGCTCGATCGTGTGCCCGGCCAGTGCCTGCGGAATCGTTGGCCTCAAGCCGACGCTAGGCCTGGTCAGCCGGGCCGGAATCGTGCCGATATCGTCCGAGCAGGACACGGCGGGCCCGATGGCCCGCACGGTGGCTGACGCTGCGGCCCTGCTCAGTGTGCTGGCAGGCGCCGACCCGGCCGATCCGGCGACCGGACTGGGCGCCGGGCGGCCCGGTGATTACACGACGTTCCTGAACAGTGGTGCGCTGACGGGCGCGCGACTGGGCGTCTGGCGCGGCGGGTGCACCGGTGCGGACACGCGAACGACCGCAGTGCTGGACGCGGCGCTGGCCCGGCTTCGCGACCAGGGCGCCGAGGTGCTCGACCCGGTCGAACTGCCCGGAGTGGATGACATCAGCGAGCACGAGTTCGCCGCGCTGCTGCACGAGTTCAAGCGCGATCTCAACGCCTACCTGGGCGCGCTTCCCGGCCGTCATCCGGCGACTCTCGCCGAGCTGATCGCCTTCAATTCCCGCAACGGACAAGAGGTGCTGAGCTACTTCGGCCAGGAACTGTTCGAGAGGGCCGATGCCACCAGCGGGGACCCGGCCGATCCCGCGGCCCAGGCGGCGCGGGGCGCAGCGACCCGGCTTTCCCGGGCGGCCCTGGATGGGCCACTGGCCGCGCACCATCTCGACGCCATCATCACCCTCACGGCGAACCCGGCCTGCCTGACCGACTATGTGCTTGGCGATCATGATGTGTTCCACACCTCCGCCCCCGCTGCGGTGGCGGGATACCCGGCGGTTTCCGTTCCGTGTGGCTATGTCGCCGGCCTGCCGGTGGGCCTGTCTTTCATGGGGCCAGCCTGGAGTGAGCCCACGCTGATCGGCCTGGCCCACGCCTTTGAGCAGGCGGCCCAGCCCGGCCGCGCGCCCGCGCTGCGGCCGAGCGCCGTGCCGGAC
>DAIRVB010000298.1:2673-5869 GCA_036803065.1 Streptosporangiaceae bacterium | reverse complement strand
ACATCGCCCAGCCCCACCACTTCCCGGAATGTCGTGTGGTACCGCCCGAAGTCCTGAAAGGCCGCGCTCAGCCGCGACCGCCAGTCCGCCGTGTCCAGGGAGCCCAGGTCATCGCCGTCGATGAGGATGGCTCCGGAATACGGCCGGTAGAACTTGCACAGCAGTTTCACCAGCGTGGTCTTGCCCGATCCATACTCGCCGACGATGGCGACCACGGAGCCGGCCGGCAAGCGGACCGTGACGCCGGACACGGCGGGCCGTGACCTCCCTGGGTAGGTGTACGAAAGATCTGACAAGGAGATCCCGGACGACAGACGGTCCGGCGCAGGCCGCGTTGCGTGGGGATGGGCGCGTTCCCGCTCGGCGTACGAGCGCAGCCAGAGGAACGGGTCGAGCAGCCGCCGGTACCCGGCCGTCTCCGTGGATCGCGTCACCGTGGCATAGACCGCGGTGCGCAGGCTGTTCGCCACCGTGATGGTGAGCACGACGTCCCCGATGGTTCCGTGCCCGTGCGCGGCCCGGTACACCACCAGTCCCAGGCCGCCGGCGAAACCCGCGGCGAACACCAGCCAGCCGAGGGTCCGCCACAGTGCGGCGACGACCTGCGCCCGCGCCCGGCGCGCGATCGCCGAATCCCACGCCGCGGCCTGCCGTGCGGCGAGCGCCGCGGCCGATCCGGTGACCCGGATTTCCTTGCCCGCAGCGGCGGAGGTCGCCATCTCGAACAGGTGCCGCTGCAGCCGGAACTCCTCGGCGGAGTCGGTCTCCGCACGGGCGACGCCGAGCCTGCCGCGCTGGTCAAACCACAACGGAGCCGCCGCGAACGCCAGCAGCAACAGCAGCCACGGGCTGACGCTGCCGAGCAGCAGCAGGGTGAGGCCGAGCTGCGCGGCGCTGGAGAGCGACTGGATGGCTCCCCACGCGGAGTCCATCACGCCCCAGGCCGCGTTGCGCAGCACGGTTACCCGGTCCAGGTAGTCGGTGCGCTCCAGGTGGCCGAGGCCCCTCGATGCCGTAGATGCCGGCGATGATCCCGCTGTCGAGCTCGGTCAGCCCGATGCGCTCGACGAGCAGGATGCGCATCATGCCGATGGTGTTGCCGAGCACGATGGTCAGGCAGTAGACGAGCCCCACCCCCACGGCACCGGTAACCGCGGCCCTGACGGAGTGCCGCACGCTCGCGTCGACGGTGGCCCGCAAGGCCAGCGCGGCGGCGGGGACGATCGTGTTGAGGATCAGGGCGCCCGCCATGACCGCGGTCAGCACCGGCAGCCGCCGGGCTGACAGCCCCAGCAGCTCACGCCACAGCCGCACGTACCTGGTCACCGGCCCTCCTCCAGCCGGTCGTCGTATCCATGGCTGAACCGCTCGGCCTGCAACGCGAACATCGCGGCATACTTCCCGCCGAGTGTGATCAGCTCCTCATGCGACCCGGTCTCGGTGATCCGGCCCCCCTCCAGCAGCACGATCCTGTCCGCCTGCCGGACGGTGGACAGCCGATGAGAGATCAGCACCACGCTGGCCTGCGATGCCCCCTCTGCGGCGCCCCGGCGAGTCCGCGCCGCAGCCTCCCGAACAGCTCGAACTCAGTCCGCACGTCAAGGTGCGCGGTCGGCTCGTCGAGCACGAGCAGCCACGCCCCGGTCCGCACCGCATACAGTGCGCGGGCCAGCACGACCTGCTGCCACTGCCCGCCGGACAGGTCGGCCCCACCGGTGCGGGACCGCGCCAGCGGCGTGTCCCAGCCGCCCGGCAGCTCGCGCAGCACCTCGTCAAGCCCCGCTTCCCGCGCGGCGGCCTCCAGCGCGGAGCTGTCGGGCGCCGCCAGGGTCACGTTGTCCCGCGCGCTGAGCTGGTACCGGTTGAAGTCCTGGAACACCACGGAGATCTGCCGCCGCCACCCGGCCAGCGAAGCGAAGATGTCCGCGCCGCCCGCAGTGATCGTGCCGCCCGTCGGCTCATACAGCCCGGCGAGCAGCTTGATGAGGGTGGACTTGCCGGCCCCGTTCAGCCCGACCACGGCGAGCAGCTCGCCCGGCCGGATCTCCAGGTCCAGGCCATTCAGGATGGCCTGGCCACTTCCCGGGTAGGAAAAGTCAACCCCCGTGAAGTGAACGGGCACTGGTGGCTGTGGAGGCGACGCCGCACCGTCCTCGGTCGCGGCCATCCCGCACTCGTCCACGGCTGTGCGCCCGCCGAGCACCGTGCGCAGCTCGTTGAGCGCCCGCAGGCAGGGCAGCGCCCCCTCCACGGTCACCACGTCGAAGATCATCCCGACCGCCAGGTACACCGACCAGCCCGCACTGAGCACGGCGGTCTCCGTCGCGACGGAATGGTGCCCGCCTGCCGTGCCCGCCGCGACGAGCCCGTACGTCACCGCGAGCGGGACGCCGCACAACAGGATCACCGTCCACGGCCCCCGGACGGACGTCCGGAGCTGGCTGTCCCACACCGGATCGAACATCGCGTGCAAGTGCTGCTGGCTGCGGTTCACCGCCCACGGGCCGAACCCGAACACCCGCACCTCCTTGCCCTCGGTCGCCGAGGTGGCTACCCGCTTCCAGTAGTCGCACCGCCGGCCGTGCGGGATGCCAGCGATCCAGAGCCGGTTGAAGGCGAGCACATTGCGGCGCATGATCGCGCGGCCGAGCCACGCCGGGAGCAGGATGGCCGGGACCAGCCACGGCGAGTAGGCGGCCAGCACCGCGCAGGATGATGCCACGCCCACGTAGCGGAGCAGGATGATGAGCTGTGAGACGGCCCCGTCACCCGGCGTGTGCTCGGTCCAGTTATCCGGATCAGCGGTGGCGACCCGGATCAGATCCCGCACCTGCTGCCGTTCCAGGGCGGCAGCCGTCGGCGTCGACGCGGTGAGCCGCGCGACGGCCGCCCGGTGGGCACCGTCGATCCTGGACTTGACGATGTAGTGCAGCGGCCCGGCTGCCGCGTCGACGACATGGCCGAGCAGCATGACGGCGGCGAACGCGCCAAGGGGCGGTACCGCCCGCCCGAACAGCCCGGCGGTACCGCCGTACTGCTCCAGGGTGCCGACAAGCACAGCCATCGTCACCGCGGTCGCCGCCGGCAGGAGCGCTTGGAGCAGCAGGGCGGTCCCGAGTGTCGCGGTAAGCGGCCACCGCGCCTCGCGCAAGGTCCGCAGCAACTCCAGCCGGTCCCGCATGCCACTTCCGGCCGC
>DAIRVB010000298.1:0-2573 GCA_036803065.1 Streptosporangiaceae bacterium | reverse complement strand
CGACACGGAAGGCCCGGTCCTCAGCGCTGTGTCCCATTCTGGCTGGCCCAGAGAGCCCTTCGCACCTAACGTGACCTGCGTGGATACCGGATAAGGATGCCGCGCTGCCACAATCGGGTTAATCTACCGGCACGTGTGGAAATGGCGCACGTCCGGCGGATAGCGGTGCTTTCTGGCCAATAGGCCGTTGCGGCGGCTAGGCCGCTACCCGCGCCCACGCCGTCAGGCAGCGCGGCCATGGAGTCGGTGAAGGTAGGTGTCTTCGGGTTGGTTGAACCGCTGACCAGCGAGGATCCTCGCGAAGTCGCCGGTTACCAACTCCGGGCCCGGCTCGGCGCCGGCGGGATGGGCCGGGTGTACCTGGCGTTCACCCGGGGCGGCCGGGCCGTCGCGATCAAGGTGATCCGGGCGGAGTTCGGCGACGAGGAGGAGTTCCGGGACCGGTTCCGCCGGGAGGTCGTCGCCGCGCAGCGGGTCCATGGCATGTATGCGGCGCAGGTGCTCGACGCTGACCCGGACGCCCGGCCGCCGTGGCTCGCTACTGCCTACGTGCCCGGGCTGTCCCTCCAGCAGGCGGTCACCGACTACGGCCCGCTGCCGCCGGACAGCGTATTCCTGCTGCTGGCCGGGATCGCGGAGGCTCTCCAGGCCATACACGCGGTAGGTATCGTGCATCGCGACCTCAAGCCCTCCAACGTGATCCTCGCGGCGGACGGCCCGCGCGTCATCGACTTCGGGATCGCCCGGTCCGTTGCGGCGCCGTCCCTGACCCGCGGTGCCTTCCGGATCGGCTCCCCCCGGTTCATGGCTCCTGAGCAGGCCCGTGGCCAGCTAGTGACGCCCGCCGTCGATGTGTTCGCCCTGGGCTCGCTGGCCACCTATGCGATCGCCGGCCGGCCGCCGTTCGGCGTTGGTGGCGCGGTCGCGGTGCTCCACCGGGTGCTCAACGACGCACCGGACCTGGGCGGCTGCCCAGCGGACCTGCGGCCACTGATCGAGCGCTGCATGGCCAAGGACCCGGCGCAGCGGCCGCAGCCCGCTGAGATCATCGACACCTGCCAGGCGCGGATGACCGATGGCGCGCTGGCGTTCGACGGGTCGTGGCTGCCCCCGGCGGTGTCCGCGGTCGCGGCGGCGCCCCTCGCTTCCCTGGTGCCAGGCAGGCGGACAGGACTGGACAATCTCAACGGCACGGACCCGTCCTTCCCCGCCGAGCGCTCCGCTGCTGGGGCGATGGGTGAGGACACTTACCCCAGTGTGGTGCGCGACCCGCCGGAGCGGCCCGTGGTGGTCGTCGCCACCGCTGCCGATCCTGGTGATGCTGGCGGGGCGGGCGAGAGTACTGACGGGGCGGAGGCGCCGAGAAGGACCATCATCCGCCGGTCCGCCACGGTCTTCGGGCTGGTCGCGGCGGTAGCCGCGGGCGTGGTCCTGCTACCCGGCGCGACCAACCTGGGCATCGGGCACCACCGCCCGCCAGCCGCCGGCGCCCGCGCAAGTCCGGCGGCGACGGCCCGGAGCACACCGCCGGCCTCGCCAGCGGCGCCGCACCCCTCGCCGTCCGATGCCGGGGCAGCGCCGGGACCATCCGCGCCAGCGACGCCGCCCGCTGCGGCCAGCCCGCCCGCTGCGGCCAGCCCGCCCGCTGCGCCGGCCCCCACCGGCCAGGCCGCCTTCGGCGGGACCTGGAGCGGCACGGTCAGCCAGCCCACCTGGACCGTGACCAGCTGGGCCGTCACCCTGGTCATCCCGGCGGCGGGTCGGCAGGGCAGCTACAGTGCACCGTCGCTCGGCTGCTCGGGCACCCTGTCCGTGCAGAGCTACAGCGGCACCGCGATGAGCGCGATGGCGAATACGACCAGCGCGGTGAACTCGGGCTGTGTGAGCAAGGCCCGGCTGACCCTGGACTTGTCCGGACCGGCTGAGATGAGCATGACCTGGGTGCCCGTCGGTAAGGCACACAAAGAGCCCGGCACGGCTGCCTTGACCAAGGGCTAGCTCGCCGGGTGGCCCGGCATGCAAGGTAGCCGCTGCCCCGGGCGTGGCCCATACTGGCGCTCGGAGCGCAACAGGAGGTACCCGGATGCGCCAGCTTGTCATCAGCTCACCCGGCGTGGTGGAACTACAGGAAGCTGAAACCCCCGAGCCCGGCCCGGGTGAGGTACAGGTGCTCACCAAAGCGGTAGGCATCTGCGGATCCGACCTGCACGCGCTGGCCGGTGCGCATCCGTTCATCGCTCTCCCTTGCGTGCCAGGGCACGAGGTAGTGGGCGTCATCGGCAAGACCGGGGAAGGAGTCACCGGCCTAGAAGCGGGCATGCGAGTAATCCTCGAGCCCAACCTCATATGCGGCCGGTGCCCCTACTGCCGGGCGGGACGGTACAACATCTGCCAGCAGCTCAAGGTTGTCGGCTGCCAGACCGCAGGTGCGATGGCTGATGCTTTCACCGCACCGGCGAGCCGGTTCCACCCCGTCCCAGACAGCCTGACAGATACCCAGGCGGCGCTGGTCGAGCCGCTGTCCACCGCGGTCCACGCGGTGCGGATGGCCGGGCAGTTGGCGGGTGCGGACG
>DAIRVB010000297.1:0-5907 GCA_036803065.1 Streptosporangiaceae bacterium | reverse complement strand
CCGCTCAGCAGATCAGCACGGCGCCTTCGTTTCCCGGGGAAAGGAGTAGGACGTCGGCGAGAATGGCGGCTAAACGCAAGATGAACGTTTGGCATAGCGGGACACGCGCACCCGAGTAGGCAGAGCTCGCATGCTTATCCTGCGAATGGTCCAGATTTACGCGGCCACCCTGCGAACACTGGGCTGGTCTCCGGGTGCGGCGGCCCCCCGGCGAGCCGGCCTGGACGGCGGGCGGCAGCTACCAGGTGATCCGGCTGATCCGGAGCAGCCGTCGGCCGACAGCTTCTTGCCCGGGTGTTTCCCTACCGGTCAGGTTGTGGTCGTCGTCCGGTCTTCCCGCTAGGCCACGTTTGGTCCCGCGGTACCGGACGCCGCAGTCCCGCGCGACGGGCATCAGGCCCGTCGGCATGTTCAGTCCGCACACACAGGAGGGCGAAATGGGCGATGCCCCAATGGGCGGCCCGGCCACGGACCGGCGCAGGCGCCGGCGGGTCCGAAGCTACGCGATAGTGGGCACCGTGGCCGCCGTCGGCGCTGCGCTGTCCGTCAGCGCCGTCTCGCTGGCGAGCGCGCAGGCCGTCGGCAACACCGCCAACTCGGTGGCGGTCCGCGCCGCCGCGCCGGCCAGCCAGTACCGGGTACTGGCGCCGACCGCCACGCCGATCAAGCACGTGGTGGTGCTGTTCGACGAGAACGTCTCGTTCGACCACTACTTCGGCACCTATCCTCAGGCGGCCAACACTGACGGGTCGCCGTTCCACGCGGCCAAGGGCACGCCGACGGTGAACGGCCTCACCGCTGCGCTGCTCACCGCCAACCCGAACAGCTTCAACCCGCAGCGGCTGACCGCGTCAGAGGCGCTCACCTGCGACCAGAACCACGGCTACGGGCCCGAGCAGAAGGCGTTCGACGGCGGGAAGATGGACTTGTTCGTCCAGAACACCCAGACCGCCACCTGCTCAGGGCAGCCCGTCCTGTTCGGCTCGCCCGGCCTCGTGATGGACTATTACGACGGCAACACGGTGACCGGGCTGTGGAACTACGCGCAGAACTACGCGATGAGCGACAACAACTACGACACGAACTTCGGGCCATCCACGCCCGGCGCGCTCAACCTCATCTCCGGCAACGACGGCGGCAGCTACGCGGTCAGCCCCGGCACCGGCGTCACCGTCCCTGACCCGGGCACGGTGAGCGCGCTGAACAGCCAGGGTCTCGGCACCATCTACGGCGACCTCGACCCGGCCTTCGACAACTGCTCCGACGCCAGCCACACCGGGACCAACCCGGTCGGGGTAGCGACCGGGCGCAGCGTCGGTGACCTGCTCAACGCCCGGCATGTCAGCTGGGGCTGGTTCCAGGGCGGGTTCGCCCCGACAGGGACCAACAGCGCGGGCTACGCGGTGTGCGGCTCTTCCCACGCGAACATCGGCGGCGGACTGTCAGCCGACTATTCGCCGCACCACAACCCGTTCGAGTACTACAAGTCCACCGCCAACCCCCAGCACCTGCCGCCGACCTCTGAGGCCGCCATCGGCCACACCGACCAGGCCAACCACCAGTACGACCTGTCCGCCTTCTACCAGACGGTCAAGGACGGCAACATGCCGGCGGTGAGCTTCCTCAAGGCGGCCGAATACCAGGACGGGCATCCGGGCTACTCTGACCCGATCGACGAGCAGCACTTCATCGTCAACACGGTCAACCAGATCGAGCAGTCCAAGTACTGGAAGTCAACCGCGATCGTCGTCACCTACGACGACTCCGACGGCTGGTATGACCACCAGGCCTCGCCGATAGTCAACGGCTCGAACACCACCGTTGACGCGGCGGTGTGCACCGGCACACCGGTACGGCTGGGCAGCTTCCCGGACCGGTGCGGCTACAGCTCGCGCCTCCCGCTCGTGATGATCTCCCCGTACACGCGCAGCAACTACGTCAGCCACAACGTCACCGACCAGTCCTCAGTCACCAAGTTCATCGAGGACAACTGGCTGGACGGCCAGCGGACCGGCGCCGGATCCTTCGACGCGGTGGCCGGGAGCCTGTACGCCCGGGGCGGCGTGCTGGACTTCCGCAGGGAGCCGAACGACACGCGGATCCTGCTCGACCCCACCACCGGGGAGGTCGTCAGCCGGATCCACTGACGTACCGCAGTAACGCGTGGTGAGCGGATCGCCGACGGGGGGTAGCCCGTCGGCGATCCGCGCAGACGTCCCTCAGACCTGGATCAGGCAGTCGCCGCCGAGGCGGTCGACGGACTGCTCGTCCAGCCACACGCCGCCGGTCGCCAGATAGCGGAACCGGTACGCGCCGGGTGCCAGCGTGACCGAGACTGACCGGGTCCCGCCGCGCCGCGGCTTGAGTTCGTGCTGGCCCGGCTGCCAGCTATTGAAGTCACCCACCACGCTGACGGCTGCTGGCAGATTCCCGGCCGGGAGACTGAATGTGACCCGCGTCTTCCCGCCGAACAGCTGTGACCTCATGACCATCGCACATGCCCGCTCTCGCCACTCGATGCTGCCTCTGACAAGGTGGCGGGACCAGCGGCACTGACGGGCCCGCGAGATAGGCACAGCATAAATTGCCGGACTTGTCCCGCCCGCGGGGTTAGCGGATTTCATCGGCAGATACTCGGTGCAGAGGTTTCAGAACTGAGCACACAGAGTACATTGAATGTAACTGATCGTATTCATACGGGAGGATTTGCTCTAGTAACGGGGGGATTGCGGTGGTCACGGGCAGTGCCTCACGGGTCGTCCTCGGCACGCTCACCCTCGACGCGGCCAACGACCCGGAAGAGGCATGGCCGGACGTCCGGGACCTGGGCCGCTCCGGCGGCCTCGCGCCACTGCCCGCGGCCCGGCTCGCGGTCGCGGTCACCACCCTGGTCGGGCGGCGCGACCCGACCGTGGTCGAGATCGCCCAGGTGGACGACGCCCACGGCCGGCATGTCATGGCCACGATCCATGGCGGCAACGCGAGTTCCGCGTCGGCCCCACCTGGCCTGGTCGATACCAGCCGCCGGTCCATCTCAGCCGACGGGAATGTCACCTGGGAGCTAACGAGTAAGGTCACTGATGACGCGATGACCGGCGCCCCGGCCTGGGCGGCACTCAACGTCGCTGCGGCCCATAGCCAGGACAGCCAGGAGTTGCTGATCGCCGTGCTCGCCGCGGTGGCGCGGCAGGCAAGCCGGGCCGAGGACCTCGACAGCGAGATGCAAGCGCTGCACCGCGAGCTCAATGAGAGCAATCAAGGTCTGCTGGCGCTGCAGGCCGAGCTGTCTTATCAGCACGACGAAGTTGAGCGTGCCCGCGTGGCCGCCGACATCCTGGACCTGTCCACGATCGAATCCGGGTCCCTGGAACTGGAGGCCCTGCCTTTCGATCTGTTCGCCTGCGTCGAGGACGCGATCGACATGCTGGCGGCCAGGGCCGCCGAGAAGAACCTGATCCTGGCCGCGTTGTTCGCGGCCGACATCCCGGCCAGCATTGTCGGCGACGCGCTGCGGCTCCGCCAGATCCTGGTCAACCTGCTGGCCAACGCGGTCAAATTCACCACCGAAGGACATGTCGTCGTGGAGGTGACCCAGCGGTCGGCCGCCGGCAGTTCCCGCGAGCTGGCCTTCCAGGTCCGGGACACCGGCAGCGGCATTCCTGCCGACCGCATCGAAAAGCTCTTCGCCCTCTCCGCCCAGGCCGATGCTTCCACCGCGCGTTCCCACGGCGGCACCGGACTCGGCCTGACCATCTGCCGTCAGCTAGCCGGGCAGATGGGCGGTGAGATCGTTGTTGATTCGACCGTGGGTGCAGGTTCCGCCTTTACCTGCACTATCCGCGCGCGGGCCGCCGGGCCCGCCCCAGCGGCCGGGGACGGCGACCCGTCTCTCTCCGGCACCCAGGTCCTGGTGGTCAACGAGCAGGCGCTCTACGCCGAGGCCATCGGCCGCCATCTCACGGACTGGGGCGCCGAGGTGGTCACCGCGGCGTCCGTCGACGCCGCAGTCAGCCGCTCCGGTGACTGGACCCGGGCGGCCCTGGCGATTATCGACGCCAGCCGGCCGGGCCGTGTCGCGAATGACATCGCGCGCCTCGCCACTGCCTCCGCGGGCATGGCCCTGCCCATCCTCTGCGTAGCCCCGATGACCTCGGGCGCGGCCCCCGCCGGCCCGCAGGAACCGGTCCCGTCCATCCGGATACCAATCCGCCGGGACCATCTCCGCCAGGCCGTGCGCACCGTCCTGGGCCAGGGGGGCACACCGCCGGCCGCCGCCCGCGCCACCGACGTCAGCCCAGCGGTTCAGCACCTCAACCGGCGGGTCCTCTACGTGGACGACAACCCGGTGATGACCGCGTTCGCCGAACATATCTTCGCGGCCGATCCCACCGTGACGCTGCAGGCCGCCCCAGACGGCCGGACCGCCCTCGAGCTGGCTCTTCATCAGCAACCAGATCTCGTTGTGCTCGACCTGTACCTCACCGGCATGAGCGGCGAAGCACTCCTGCGGAAGCTCCGCGCAGATCCCCGCACCCGGTCGATACCCGTCGTCATCGCGAGCGCCGACACCGCGCCGACGACCATCGGGCGGCTCACCGACCTCGGCGTGGCCGGCCACCTCACCAAGCCGTTCACGGCAGCACAGCTCAGGGAACTCGTCAGCAGGATCGCTGGCCCGGGGCGCTAGCCCGCAGGTAGGTCTCACCATTCCACCAGGGTCCAGATCTCCGGCCTGGGCGGCCCGCCGGTGTCCACGGCGGCGAAACCGCGGGCGGCCTCCTTCAGGTGCCGCAGCGCCGCCTCGCCCTGTCCGCTGGCATGCAGCAGGTCCGCGAGGTTGGTGTGCAGCGCGGCCAGCCGGTGCTGGTCACCGAGTTCGCTGCCCAGCGCGAGTGCCTCGGTGGCGAAGCCGAGCGCTCGCCGTGGCCAGCGAACCTGGCAACGAGCGGATGGCGCTGGCCCGGGTCGCGGAGGCGGTGGCCGGCCACGGGTTGCCCGCCGCCCGGCTGGAGCGGCTCAAGACAGCCGTGGCCGAAGCCACCATGAATGCCATCGAGCACGGCAACCAGGGCCGCGCGGAGATCCCGGTGGACGTCGAGGTGATCGAGGACGGCGACGACATCGTCGTCACCATCAGCGACCTCGGCGGTGAGCACGCCCCCGCCGGACCGGTCGAAGAGCCGGACCTGCTGGCGAAGCTCGAGGGCGAGCAGCGGTCGCGCGGCTGGGGACTGTTCCTCATCCGCAACATGGTCGACGGCATGGACGTGACGACCGACGGACCGCGCCATACGGTCCGGCTCGTCATGCGGACGGGCCGCTGCGGGCGCGCCCGCAGCGGAAGGAGGCGGCCATGAAGAAGGCCTGTGAGGCGAGTGTCCGTGCGCTGCCAGGTGCGGCGGTCATCGAGTTGACCGGCGAGGTGGACGGCGGCGCCGCGGGAGTGCTCACCGCCGCCTACGAACGCGCCATCGCCGATGGCGAGCCGGGCACGGTGGTGCTCGATTTCGCCCACGTCGACTACATCAACTCCACCGGGATCGCGCTGATCGTCAGCGTGCTCGCCCGGGCCAGGTCGCAGCGCCGCAAGGTGGTCGCGAGCGGCCTGTCGGAGCACTACCGGGAGATCTTCGATATCACCAGGCTGTCGGACTTCATCGAGCTCTTCGGAGACGTCGACGCGGCCGTGAGCCAGCTACAGGGTCAGTAAGCACAGGGTCAGTAAGCACAGGGGGGAACTGAGATGGACGGACCGCTGGTCACGATGGACGTCCGGCATGTCGGCGATGCGGTGGCGGTGGTGGATATCAAGGGCGAGGTCACCTCGGCCTGCGAGCCCATCCTGATGTCGGCGTACGAGGAAGCAGGTGGCCAGGCGACCCATCGGCTGGTGCTCAATTTCACCGG
>DAIRVB010000296.1:0-5939 GCA_036803065.1 Streptosporangiaceae bacterium | reverse complement strand
GACGAACACTGCCTCGATCCCGGCCAGGTCGGCGTCCCGGGCATCGGACGCCGAGGTCGTGACCCCGTGTTCCACGCCGTATGCCTCGGCGTTCGCCTCCGCCATCCGCAGGTGCAGCAGGTCGCGGTCAACGGCCAGCACGCGGCGGCCCGGCACTTGGCGGATCTGCACTGGGCGGCCCGGCACTGGACGGATCGGCACTGGGCGGGCCGGCACCAAACGGCCCTGGGCCAGCGCCAGCAGGTCTCCGCCAATTCCGCAGCACAAGTCGGCCACCCGCTCGAACGAGGCGTAGCGGGCCGCACGATGGCGGGCCACCACCTCCGACGAGGACTGCTCCAGGCCCGGCCGGGTGAAGAACATCTGCATCGCCCGGCTGAATTTCGCGCGAGCCTGCAGGCGCAGTTCATGCTGGGCGATCGCTGCTGCCACCAGGTCCGCGGGGTACCGGCGGCGCAACTCGGTGCCCAGCCGCAGCGCTGTGTCCGGCGTCACCGACTGCTCGGCGAGCAGGCCGAGCAGTTCCCTCCCGGGCGGGGAGCGCAGCAGCGCGAAGCGTGCCATCGCATCAGCGGCCTCGGCCATGGGCGCCTACCTCCTCGGTCTGCGCGACCGGGGTGGGCAGCCAGATCCGCACTCGGGTGCCGTGGCCGGGCCAGGATTCGAGCGTCGCCTGGCCGCCGTGGGCCACGGCGATGGCTTGCACGATGGACAGGCCGAGCCCGCTGCCGCCCCCGCCAGGATGGTCCTCCCCGGGACCATCTGGGCCTCCACCGTCCGCCCCGTCCGCGGCAGGCTGGACGGCGCCCCGATGGAACCGGTCGAATGCCTGAGCCGCGTCCTGCTGCGACATGCCCGGGCCCGCGTCAGCGACCTCCAGCACGACGCCATCCCGCACCTGGCCGAGCCGGACCGCGACGGGTGTGCCTTTCGGCGTGTGCTCGCGGATGTTGCCGAGCAGGTTGGCCAGCACCTGCCGGATCCGAGCTTCGTCAACGACGGCCACCAGCCGGTCAGGAGCTTCGGCCCGGACCGGCCGGCCCGGTTCCACCGCCCTGGCGTCCGCGGCCGCGTCCCGGACCAGGCCGCCCAGATCGGTCTCGGCCAGGTCCAGCGAGGAGGTGCGGTCCAGCCGGGCGAGTTCGAGTAGCTCGGCAACGAGCGTGCTCATCCGCTGCGCCTCCTGCTCGATCCGGCGCATGGCGTCCGGTAGCTGGTCAGGGCCGAGCGCGCCCTGCCGGTACAGCTCGGCGTAACCCCGGATGGTGGTCAGCGGCGTGCGCAGCTCGTGGGAGGCGTCCGCGGCGAACTGGCGGACCTTCTGCTCGGAGCGCAGCCGGGCCCCGAACGCCTGCTGGATGCGGTCCAGCATGGTGTTGATGGCCCCGCCCAGCCGGCCCACCTCGGTGCTGTCGTCGGCGTCGGGCATCCGCGCGGCGAGATCACCCTGGGTGGTGATCTGGCGGGCCGCGCTCGCCATCTGGGCAAGCGGCGCCAGCCCGCGGCCGATGAGCCACCGGCCGCCCACCGCGAGCAGCAGGATCAGCACGCCGCCAGTGATCAGCTCGGCCACGACGACCCAGCGGCCGGTGCCGACGACCGTGCCGGCCGGGCGCGCGACGACGATCACGACCCGGCCTGCCGGGAGGCCGGCCACATCGAGCGTGGCGGCCCGGGCGAGCCGCTCGACCGCGCGCAGCCTGGTGCCATCGGCCAGGACGATGGGAAATGGCTGGTGCTGATAGTCACGTCTGATCTGTTCCGCGGTCAGCTGGCTGACGGCCTGCTGGAACTCCGTCCCGCGGGGGCCCGGGGTGAACAGCACGACCTGCCCGGTCCGCACCGAGATCGCGGCGGCGAGGTAGCCGTTGCCGTTTCCGGCCAGCGTTTGAGGCTTGCGGGTGGCCGTAGCCACCAGGTCGGCATTGAACTGGCTGGCGAGCCGCTTGTTCAGGACGACGGCGGTAACCGCGCCCATGATCAGCAGGAACGCCGCCGTCACGCAGATCAGCAGGACGAGCAGGCGGGCGCGCAGCGACAGCCGCCCGGAACCCGTCATCCCCCCGGCTCGCCGTGGGAGTGCCCGCTCGGTTGATGCTCGGCGGGCGGCTGCTCAGGCGGCCGCAAGGTGTAGCCGACACCCCGCTGCGTGTGGATCAGCGGCGGCCCCAGCGGGTCGAGCTTGCGGCGCAGGTAGCTGACGTAGGTCTCGACGATCTGGGACTGCCCGGCGTAGTCCCAGCCCCACACGGTCTCCAGTAGCTGGCCGCGGGTAAGCACGCGCCCCTGGTGCCGCATGAGGTAGGCGAGCAACCGGAACTCGGTGGGTGACAGCTCGATCGCCGTGCCTGCCCGGTGCACGCTCCAGCGTGACTCGTCCAGCTCCAGGTCGCCGGCCCGGAGCACCCCGGCCTCGCCGGAGTCGTCGGCGGCCGAGGCCCGCGACACCCGCCGTAGCACCGCCCGCACCCGGGCCACCAGGGCCTCCACGGAAAAAGGCTTGGTGACGTAGTCGTCGCCACCGAGGGCCAGGCCGGTAACGGTGTCGGAGGAGGTATCCCTGGCCGTCAGGAAGATCACCGGGACCTCGTTGCCGGCCGCCCGCAGCCGCCGGCACACCTCGAAGCCGCTCAGGTCCGGCATCATCACGTCAAGCACGATCAGGTCCGGCTGCCCCGCTGCTGCCTGACGCAGGGCGTCCGTCCCGCTGGCCGCCGTGGTCACCGAGCAGCCATGAAACTTCAGTGCTACCTGGACAAGCTCACGGATGTTCGGCTCGTCGTCCACGACGAGCACCTTAGGGATCCGGTCGCTGTCTGTCATCGTCTGTGCAGCACATTCTGACGTATCCGACGGCCGGCAGCGGGCCACTGCCTTTCCTGCCTCACGCAGGCCGCCAACGCTACCTGCTCCCGCGGGCAGCGCCCGCGGGAGCAGGTAGACCAGGTCATGAGCCTGCGGAGGTTTATGGCGTGGCCGATGGGCTGGCCGATGGAGCGGCCGGTGAACTGCTGGCGGCCGGCCGGATGACGATCAGCCGGGCGTCCTTGGCGCCCGAGTTCACCGGTCCGCCCACCCAGACCGGCTGGCCGGGGGCCAGTGCGGTCTCGGCCGTCTTGGCCTGGTTCTCGCGGACCACTGTGCTGCTCACCAGGTCCCAGGTCCAGGTCGTGCCGTCAGAGGCACGCACCACGATGTTGCTGCCGCCGTTCACGGTCTGGATCACGCCACGCTCATAGGCCAGGGTACGGACCCCGGTCTTGGTCTTGAACGTGAACTGGCCGTCGATCCCGCCGAGCAGGCGGGCGAGGCGAAGCCGGAGCCCGCGGCAGTGGGTGGCGAGAGCTTTCGCCACCCGGGGGTGCCCGGCCGCCCTGGCCTGGGCGGCTGCCTTGGGGCAGGAGCGCGCTGCGGCTGGCGATGTGGAGCCCGCGGCGGTCGAGGAGCTTCCCGTGCCGGTAGGCGAGGGCGAGGGCGACGGCGTCGAGGAGGAGGGGACGCTCGATGAATCGGCGGAGCTGAGCGTCGCGTTCAGCGCTGCTGCCTGCCCAGACGGGCCGGGTGCCGCGGATGCCGGGGTGCCCGCCAACGCCACGCCGCCGATGATGCCGCCCCCGGCCAGGATCGCCGCGACCGTGATCCCGACCGTCCAGTGCCGGGCCTTGCGCCGGTCTTGGGCCAAGTGCTCGCGGAATCCTGGGGGCTGCTGCTGGTAGCCGTAGCCGGGATCCTGATGCCCGGCACTGCCGGAGGTCACCGGCCAGAACTGCTCGGTGGGCCGGTGGTCTTGCGGGTCGCCGCCCGGGGGCTGGTACATGTTGTCCATGCGATGAGCCTGCCCGTGCCGCCTGGGACATCGGGCGGCGGAATCTGGGATTTCGCTGGGAGCTGGCACCGGATTTACCGGCTATCTGATGCCACGTTCATGACCGTGACCGGCGGCTACATCCGTTGGGGCAACGGAACGCCGAGCAGCGACAGGCCGGTGGAAAGGACGCGGAGGGCCAGGGCGGACAGCGCAAGCCTGCTTTCCCGGATGGAGTCCGTCGGAGCCTGCAGCACCGGGCATTGCTCGTAGAACGTGGTGAACGCGCTGGCCACGTCGAACAGGAAGGCAGCCAGCACATGTGGTTCCGCGGCCTCCGCGGCCTGGCCCACCACGGAACCGAAGCCGAGCATCACCAGCGCCAGCGCCCGTTCGGCCTCTTCGGTGAGCTGGATCGAGCCGGTGGACTCGCCGGGCTCCAGCCCGGCCTTGCGGAAGATGGAGCGGATCCGCGCGGTCGCGTACTGCAGGTACGGGCCGGTGTTCCCGGTGAGCGCGAGCATCCGGTCGAAGTCGAAGGCGTAGCTGGAGTCCCTCGCGACCGACAGGTCGCCATACTTGAGTGCGCCGATGCCGACTGCGTCGGCGATCTCGTCCCGCTGCGCGGGGTCGTCGTAGCGGTCAGCGATGACCTTGGCAGCGCGCTCGACTGCCTCGTCGATCAGGGTGATCAGCTTAACCGGCTGGCCCGTCCGGGTCCGGATCCGCTTCCCGTCCGCGCCGGTCACCAGGCCGATGACCGCGTGCTCGGCGCAGACCGCATCGGTCAGCCAGCCCGCCTGGCGGGCGACCGCGAACAGCATCTGGAAATGCAGCGACTGCTCAGCAGCGACCACGTAGATGAGCCGGCCCGCGTGCAGGTCCTTGATGCGGTACCTGATGGCGGCGAGGTCGGTCGTGTCGTAACCGTAGCCGCCGTCGCTCTTGCGGATGATCACCGGCAGTGGGCCGTCATCCCGCCCGGTGAAGCCTGGCGGGAACGCGCACAGCGCCCCATCGCTGATCACCGCCACGCCAGCGGCTGCCAGTTCGTCACAGACGCTGGCCAGCATCGGGTTGTAGAAGCTCTCAGGCGCCAGGTCCGCGTCGGTCAGGGTGACGCCGAGCCGCCGGTAGATCGTGTTGTAGTACTGCTTGGAATCATCGACGAGTACCTGCCACAGCCGGAGCGTTTCGGCGTCGCCGCCCTGCAAGGCGACCACCCGGCGACGTGCGCGCTCGGCGAAGGCCGGGTCAGAGTCGAATGTGACCCGCGCGGCCTGGTAGAACGGCGTGATTTCGCCGGCTGTCAGCTGCTCCCGCGCGGCGGCCTCGCCGATGTCGAGCAGGTGCTCGATCAGCATGCCGAACGGGGTGCCCCAGTCGCCGAGGTGGTTGGCGCGGACCACGGTGTGGCCGAGGTGCTCGAGGATCCGCACTATCGCGTCCCCCACGACGGTGGTGCGCAAGTGCCCGACGTGCATCTCCTTGGCCACGTTCGGCGCGGAGTAGTCGACCACGGCCTTCAGCGCCGGGCTCGCCACGGGAACGCCGAGGCGGGGGTCGCTGAGCTGGGTGCCAGCCTGGGCGGCGATCCAGTCGCTGTGCAGGGTGATGTTGATGAACCCGGGGCCACTCACTTCGGGCGGCCCGGCCACACTGGTCAGGTCGAGGTGGCCGGCGAGTTCTGTAGCGACCTCGCGCGGCGGCCGGCCGAGCCGCTTGGCCAGCGGCAGGGCCACGTTGGCCTGGAAGTCGGCGAACTGGGACGGCCGGATGAGCGGGTCGGCGTCGGCGTACTCCGTGCCGAACGCCGCAACGAGCGCATCCTTCACCCGCTGCGCGAGAACCTCCCGGGGATCGGCCATGCTGTCGAGTTTATCGACCGGCCAGACAGGCGGTCGCCACATATCCGGTTGCCCACATATACGGTGCGGGCGGCCGCGGCGTGGTGCAGCGGCCACGGGCCCTGGCGTGTCTCGCAGAGCAGCGCACTCCGCCAGGAAGCGTCAGGTCCGGCGCAGGAAGTGGGCACCCCGGCCCGGGCCGAGCCGCTCCCTGATCTTCTCCGTGATCTGGCCCCGGGCGAGCTCGGAAGCGAGCAGGCACGCGGACGTGACCGCCCGGGCGGTCG
>DAIRVB010000295.1:0-5948 GCA_036803065.1 Streptosporangiaceae bacterium | reverse complement strand
TCCGGACACGGCAGCCGGGAACCCACGCGCGACCAGCCGCGGGAGGCGTGCCGAGGCAGGCACAGTGACAGTCGGATAGCGCCCGCAAGTGGCGCCGCGGCTCAGTGACCTGCCCGGCAGGATGAGGTGCACGCTTGGTACCCCGAGCCTGACGTGTCAGGGAACGGCGCCCCGACCCGGGGCGCCGTTCGCCGTGCTTGCGGGGCGGGACATTATGTTTCCCGTCAATCCCGTAAGATCACTTGCCGTGGGGGACCGGTGTCCCGGGAGTCACGCCGCTCCCAGGCAGAGTCCTGCCAGCCTGGCATTGCTGATGCTCATGCGCGCGCGAAGCACTGGGGTGCGCGAGACTAGGGCCACGAGACGAGAGCCAGGAGCGCAGGAGCGCAGGAGGGGAGAGTACGTGATGGCCAAGCCGACAGCGCCGCAGTCTCTCGACAGCGACGGCGGGCAGTCAGTCGGCGACCTGGTAGCGCAGGCCGTCAGGGACGTCACCCAGCTGGTCAGATTTGAGCTCGACCTGGCCAAGCTCGAACTGCGCGCGGATGTCCGGCGCCTGGGCCTGGCCGCCGCGCTGCTCGCCATCGCGGCCGTGTCCGGCTGCCTCGTCGTGGTGCTGTCCTGCTTCGCGCTGGCCTACGGCCTGATGACACTTGGCATCTGGTCGTGGGCCGCCTTCCTCATCGTGGCCGGTGTCTGCGTGGTACTGGCCGGAGCGGTCATCCTGATCGTCGTCGTGAAGGTGCGCGGGCTCGCCGCCCTGCGCAAGACCAGGAAGACCGTGCAAGAGGGCTTTGCGATGCTGAAGCGCGGCGACGAGGAGAGCCCGGGCCATCCGGCGGTCGAGGCAGGGTGAGTCATGACCCTGCGGGGTGACACGGCAATCTACGTCGACGGCCCGTGGTCGCACCGGCCGGTCAGCGCCAACGGGACCCGGTTTCACATCGCTGAGAGTGGCGAGGGACCGTTGGTGCTCTTGCTGCATGGCTTCCCAGAGTTCTGGTGGACCTGGCGGCACCAACTGGAGACCCTGGCGGCGGCGGGCTACCGGGCCGTCGCGGCCGACCTGCGGGGTTACGGCGGAAGCGACAAGCCGCCGCGGGGTTACGACCTGGTGACGGCCGCCTCCGATGCCGCCGGGCTGGTACGGGCGCTCGGTGAAGCGAACGCCGTGGTCGTCGGCCACGACTGGGGAGGCCTGGTGGCCTGGACCATGGCGGCCTATTTCCCCAAGGTGGTACGGCGGCTCGGGATCGTCTCCGTCGCTCACCCGCTGCGGATGCGATCCGCCGTGCTGACAGATCCTTTGGGCCAGGGCAGGCACAGCGGGTATGCGTTCGGCTTCCAGGTTCCGGTGTTGCCCGAACGGCACCTGGTCAGGGACGACGCTCGCCAGGTTGGCCGTATGTTGCGCTCCTGGTCGCGCCCCGGCTGGCCCGACCTGGAAACTGAGCGGCGCTACCGCGCCGCGATGTGCATACCGTCGGTGGCGCACTCCGCGCTGGAGTATCACCGCTGGTTCCTGCGCTCGCGGGTGCGGCCCGACGGGATGCGCTACGCGAGGCGGATGCGCGCACCGATCCAGGCACCCACCCTGCACCTGCACGGGGCCCTCGATACCTGCGTGCTGCCTGGCACCGCGCGCGGATCGGGCAGGCACGTGGAGGCCCCGTACCGGTGGCGGCTACTCGACGGCTCCGGTCATTTCCCGCACGAGGAGCAGCCGGATCGCTTCGACACCGAGCTGATCGGCTGGCTGGCGGACCCAGAACCCGAGCGATGACACCGCGCGGACCAGGCGACCCGGGCCGGGACAGGGATCCCGCTGGCCGCCCGCGCAACGCCAGGCCGCGCGACGCGCTGGGGAGGCCCCTCCCCCGTGACGCACAGTCCCCTGACGCACAGGCGGAGGACCGTATCCCCGACGACCTGCTGCTGCCCCCGGCCGACGCCCTCGCGCTGGCCCAGCGCCTGCTCGACTCCGGGAAGCCGTTCCACGCTCACGAGGTCCTTGAGGCGTCGTGGAAGGCGGCGCCGCAGGCTGAACGGGAGCTATGGCGCGGCCTGGCCCAGGTGGCGGTGGGCCTCACCCACGCGCAGCGCGGCAATGCCCGGGGAGCCGCCGCCCTGCTGCGCCGGGGCGGTCAAGCGGTCGGCGGGTACGCCACGGCCGCGCCGTACGGCATCGACGCCGCTGGCCTCGCGCGGGACTGCGCCCGGCTGGCCGCGCGGATCGAGGAGGACGGCGTTACCCCGGTAGCGGCACAAGCGCTGCGCCTGCGGCTGACATTGGGGCAAGGCCAGGCCTAGGCGCAGTCGTGGATGGGGCTAGGTGCCGCCGTGGATGGGCTAGGCGCAGCCGCGTGTCGGGCTAAGTGCCGCCGTGGATGGGCTAGGCGCAGTTGCGGGTGGACACGGCCGCTGTGGCGCTGCGCGAGCCCTGGGCGTCCGATGCGACCTCGGAAGCGGTTAGCGCGAACCCGGTGTCCTTCGCCCCGACGGCCGCGGCGAAGGTGACCCCGTCCACCTGGCCGTTCGGCGCGAGCAGCGGTCCGCCCGAGTTGCCTTCCTGGACCAGCGCCCGCACCGAGTAGATCTGGCGGATCACGGTGTGCGCCTGGTAGATGTCCGGGGCGTTGGCCGTCTGGTTCATGTTGATCCGGGCGGCCACCGCGGTGAAGGCGTGATCCAGCGGGTAGCCGGCGACTATCGCGTTGTCGCCCTGGTTGGCGGGCCCGGCGAAGTTCAGCGGGGTCGCGTTGAGGCCTGGCACGTAGAGCACCGCGACGTCCCGTTCCGGGTCAAAGAAAACGACCCGGGCGGCAAAATGGGCCCCCAGCCGCGTGTAGACGGCCTGGTCCTGGTTCACTCCGGCTACCACGTGCGCATTCGTCATCACATGGTTCGGCGCGAACACGAAGCCTGAACCCTCGATCCGGCGTGAGCAGGACGTCGCGACGCCCATCACCTTCACTATGCTGTCCCGCGCGCCCAGCAGTCCCGCGGAGGACAGGACACGGGGGTCGGGCGCCGCCACGGTCAGCGCGGGTTCGGCACCCAGCGCGCCGAAGACCTGTGTGTACGGGCCGCTGGCCAGCAGGCTGCGGAAGTCGGAGAACATGGTCCTCGCTGACGGGGGCATGACCCCGTCCACTCCCTTGAGCACCTCAGAGTGGTTCACCTGGGTGGAGATCGTCGCGAACGGCGCGTTCACCACCGCGGATCCGATCAGCCACGCGATGAGCAGCACAGACAGCACGCTCACCGCGGCACCGGCCGCGGAATCGACGAATGTGGCTGGGCGCCAGCTCACCCGGGAGCGGAGCGCCGCCCCCACCGCGGAGGCCAGCAGTTGCCCGATCATCGCGGCGAGGAAGACCACGATGATGGCCACCAGGGCCTGCTTGGTCTGCTGATGGACCAGTGCGCGAGCGATCGCCGGGGCGAAAACCGCGCCAATCGCCGCGCCGCCGAGGAACCCGGCGAAGCTCAGCACGCCGACAATGAAGCCCTGGCGGTAGCCCGCCACGGCGAACGCGGCCGCGAGCACAATCAAGATCAGATCAAGCAGATCACCCGACACGTGACCCACCGTATAGCGCGCAACCCGATGGTCGCCCCGTCCATTAGGCGTGCTATACGACGGATTTCAGCTACGGGCCGCTGACGCGAGCGCGTCCGGCGGCAGATCCTCCTCGTGACCCCGGTCCCAGGGCTGCTCCCAGCCACCTAGCTTGAGCAGCAGGTCTACCAGTGCGGCGGTGAATCCCCACACCAGCATTCCCTGCACCCTGAATGCGGGGCCGGCGTTGCCGGCCGGGGTGCGGACTGTCAGCCGGTGCTCCGGGTTGGCCAGTTCAGAAAGTGGCACCCGGGCGCATCCGGTGACCTCAGCCGGGTCGCCGGGGGCTACCGGGCCCGGCCGGCGCCACCATGCGAGCACCGGCGTGACGGCGAACCCGCTCCGCCTGATGAACAACTCCGGCAGCACGGCGAGCACCTGCACGCCGGAAGCGTCGACGCATGCCTCCTCGGCGGCCTCCCTGAGGGCCGCGGGGACGGGGCCGCCATCCGCCTCCTCGATCGCCCCGCCGGGGAAGGCGGTCTGGCCCGCATGCCGGCGCAACCATGGTCCGCGCTGGACGAGCAGCAGGTCGGGGCCGTCCGGGCCGTCCCCGATGAGGACGAGCACCGCCGAGGGCCGCCCGGTGCCTGGCGGCGGACGGAGTGCGGGCGGCACTGTCATCTGGGGCGCGGCGGCGGCCAGGCTGCTCAACCAGTCAGGTACCCGGGTCATGAGAAAGGGCCCGCCCTGACCAGCGCCCGGGCCGTTTTCTCGTCCGTAGGACCCTCCCCGAACGAGGGGCAGAGCCGGGCCAGCGGGCACGCGCCGCAGGCCGGCCTGCGGGCGTGGCAGATCCTCCGGCCGTGCCAGATCAGCCGCTGTGACAGGTCGGTCCACTCCGACCGCGGGATAAGCGCGCCGACCTCCTGCTCGATCTTGACGGGGTCAGTCTGCGTCGTCCAGCCGAAGCGGCGGGCGAGCCTGGCGAAGTGTGTGTCCACGGTGATGCCGGGGATCCCGAACGCGTTCCCCAGCACGACGTTCGCGGTCTTGCGGCCGACTCCCGGCAGGGTGACCAGGTCGCGCAGCCGCGGCGGCACCTCGCCGCCGAACCGGTCGCACAGCGCCTGGCCGAGGCCGATGATGCTGGTGGTCTTGGCCCGGAAGAACCCGGTGGACTGAATGATCTTCTCAACCTCGTCGCGGTCGGCGGCAGCATAGTCAACCGCGGTCCGGTAGCGGGAGAAGAGCACGGGCGTCACGATGTTGACCCGCTTGTCCGTGCATTGCGCGGACAGGATCGTCGCCACGAGGAGCTCAAGCGGGGAGGTGAAGTTGAGCTCGCAGTGCGCGTCGGGGTAGAGCGCGGCTAGTTCGCGGTTGATCCGACGCGCCCGGCGGACCAGTGCGGTCCTCGAAGGGGAATCCTGAATCACCTCTCCACCCTAATGAGGGTCTGGCCTGCGTCGTGCATGGCGCAGCCCGGCCTGCGGGGGCATGCCAGGACCGGGCTGACTTCGGGTCATAGCGACTGGTTAGACGCTAACCTAGCCGTCGGATACGAAGAGTTCCGCTACGCTTACTCAGGGCAATGTAGGGCCCGCGCTGAGTTGTGCGATCCACCCTGAGCAGCCGTGTTACGCATTTCAGACGTCTGGTGTAGTTGCCGTGTTTCGGCCGTCCGGACCATAGCCACCTTCGCCGGGATGAGGCTTATGCCAACGCAGGGAGACGCTGGGCAGCTACGCGGCGCGGGCGGGACGAGCCTGGGCGGGACGAGCCTGGGCGCGCTGCTGCGGCGGCACTGGCTGCTGGCGGTGCTGCTGGCCGCGGGCCTGGTGCTGCGCGTCCTGGTTCAGGTCGCCTACCGGCCCGCCCTGCTCTACATCGACTCGATCAAGTACCTGTACATAGCGAACGGGGCCGACCCGGTCGGCTACCGCGTCTTGCTCAAGCCCCTTCTCGTGATCGGCAACCTGGACCTGGTGGCCGCCGTCCAGCACCTGCTCGGCCTGGGCATGGCCGTGGCCCTGTACCTGCTGATGCGCCGCCGCAGCGTCCCCCGCTGGCTAGCCGCCCTCGCCACCGCACCCATCCTGCTCGACGGCTACCAGCTCCAAAACGAGCAGACCATCATGCCCGACACACTGTTCGAGGCACTGATCGTCACCGGCCTGGTCATCCTGCTCTGGCAGCCCAAGCCACGACTCCCGATGATCATCGGCGGCGGCCTCGCCCTCGGCACCTGCGCCACCGTCGCCCAGATCGGCGAGATCCTCATCGCCCCCGCCGTCATCTTCCTGCTGGTCAGCATCCCCGGCTGGCCCGCCAAGCTCATCAAAGGCACCGCGCTGGCCGCCGCCTTCGCCCTGCCCATCGTCGC
>DAIRVB010000294.1:0-5963 GCA_036803065.1 Streptosporangiaceae bacterium | reverse complement strand
TGGTCGATCACCAGCAGGTCGAAGTCGTCGGCCAGGGTCCGCAGTGGCCGGGACTCGAAGTCCTCGAGCGGCTGCCGTTCCCAGCGGACCTGCCCGGCCGGATCGCCCGGATCGGCCGTCGCGGCCAGCGCGTCCAGCACCAGATAGCCGCGGGGGTGATCCCAGGTCAGTCCGCGCAGCGGCGCCGTCGCGCCGTCCCGCCGGGAGCGGTCACCCGCCGTCCCGTGGGTCGTCACGCCCGCACTCCTGGAAGGGTCACGCGCCGCCCCCGGTGTCGTCACGCCCGCGCTCCCGGAAGGGTCACGCGCGCTCCCCGGCTGTCTGTCACGCGCCCGCGCTCCCGGAAGGGTCACGCGCGCTCCGCGGCTGTCACGCGCCCGGTCCGGGGGCGTTGACGACGCCGCGTTCCGTGAGTTCGTCAACGGCCTTGTCGTCCCAGCCCAGTTCGGCGAGGATCTCGCGGGTCTGCTCGCCGGTCAGCGGCGCGCCGCGGTACACCTCGGCCGGAGTGGCGCTGAACTGGTACGGGAAGCCAGGCGTGGTCACCCGCCCCTCGGTGGGGTGGTCATAGCTGACCAGCGACCTGTTGTGCTGGACTTGCGGGTCGTTCACCACGTCGGCGTAGGTGTAGACGGGACCGGCCCAGATGTTCCGTTGGGTAAAAATGGCCAGCCATTCGTCCGTGCCGCGCTCGGGCAGCCGGGCGCGGACCAGTGCGCTGATCTCGTCCCGGCGGGCGTGCCCGTCGACCTCGTCGTCCATGTCGGCGAGGTGCGGGATGTCCAGCGCCTCGGCCAGCTGGGCGAGGCTGGGGAAGGCCAGCGCGAGGTACCCGTCGGCGGTCGCGAACGTGCCGTAGGGCGCGCGGATGTAAGCGTGCCCGTGCGGCTCGCTGCCGCGGTGCTGCGGTATCCCGCCGACCGTGAAGATGGACAGCTCCTGAGCCTGCACCGCGATGGCGGAGTCGAGCATGTTGACGGTGACGAGCTGCCCCTCGCCGGTGCGCTCACGGTGCAGCAGCGCGGCGAGCGCGCCCTCGAACGCGCTGTAGGCGGTGATCGCGTCGACGGTGAAGGTCCCGGCGGGCGCGGGCGGATCGGAGGCCCGGCCGACGTTGAACATTGCCCCGCTCATCGCCTGCACCAGCATGTCCTGCCCCGGGCGGCCCGCGTACGGCCCGCTCTCCCCGTACCCGGAGATCGACACGTACACGATGTCGGGGCGCACCCGGCGGATCGACTCGTAGTCCATGCCCAGCCGCTCGGCCACGCCGTTGCGGTAGTTCTGCAGGAAGACATCGCTCTGCTGGGCCAGGGCGAGCACGATCTCGCGTCCCCCGGCCGACTTCAGGTCCACCGCGAGGCTGCGCTTGTTCCGGTTCAGCGACAGGAACGACGCGTTCACCTGCTTGCCGGTGGCGCCGCCGGCTGATGTGTGCCGCTGCCATTCACCGGTCACCGGCTCGACCTTGATCACGTCCGCGCCGAGGTCGCCGAACCGCATGGCCGCAAGTGGGCCAGCCATGGCGATGGACAGGTCGATGACCCGGTAGCCCGACAGGATCCCCATCTGATTTCCCCCTACCGTCCCTCGAATGCCGGTGCCCGGCGCTCGGCGAAAGCGGCCCGGCCTTCGGCCGCGTCGGCCGTGGCGAAGCAGATGGTCTGCAGGTGCCGCTCGTAGTCGATCGCGCGCTCAAGCGGCATCTCGAACGCCGCGCGCAGGTTCAGCTTCGCCGTCTCGGCCGCGATCGGCGCCCGGCTGGCGATCGTGGTGGCCAGCCGCAGCGCCACCGCGAGCAGTTCGTCCGGGGCGACAACCTCGGTCACCAGTCCCCAGCGGAGCGCGGTGGCCGCGTCCACCGGATCCCCGGTGAGCAGCATCAGCGCGGCGTTGCTGGGCCCGACGTTGTGCGCGAGCAGCGCGGACTGACCGCCGCCGCCGATCCAGCCGAGCTTGATCTCGGGCGCGGCGAAGCTCGCCGTGCTGGCGGCGAGGCGGATGTCACAGGCGAGCGCCAGTTCGAGGCCCCCGCCGAACGCGTACCCGTTGACCGCGGCGATGACCGGTTTGCGCAGCGCCCGCGCCGCGTCGCAGTAGTCGGGGCGGTTGCCGAACTGCCACGGGCTGTCGTAGTCAGCCAGCCCGGCGATGTCGCTGCCCGCGCAGAACGCCCGGCCGCTGCCCGTCAGCACGGCCACGCGCAGGTCGCGGCGGCTGTTCACGGTCGCGACGTATCCGGCCAGTGTCTCGGTCATCTCGGGCGTCACAGCGTTGAGTTTCGCGGCGCGGTTGAGGGTGATGACGGCCACGTGGCCGTCGATGTCCAGGCGCACATCGCCCGGGCCAGGTGTCCCCGTGGCTGATGTCCCCGTGGTCGTCATGGTCGTCCTCCGGTTTCGCGCAAGGCGTCGCCGCGGGCGCCCTCGACGATCTCGCGCATCGCGGCCTCGGCCTGGCGGTGATGCCCGCGCTGGATGGCGGTCGCAACACGCTGGTGGCTCGGCAGTGTCTGGCGGTTATGCCCGACCGAGTGGGTGTGCAGCGGCCGGATGGCGCCCAGGGCAACGCTGACGACGTCGTGGATATAGAGCAGCAGGTCATTGTTGGCGGCGATGAAGACGGCCCGGTGAAAGGCGAGGTCGGCCTCGATGAACGCGGCCGGCTCGTCGACGGTCGCGGACAGGCCGGCCAGGGCGCCGGCGATCGCGCCGCGCTGCGCCGTGCTGGCCGCCTCCGCGGCCAGCCGTGCGGCTCCGGGCTCAAGCGCTACCCGCAGGTCCGCCAGGATGCGGATGTCCGCCGGGCTGGCCTCGGGTGCGTACCGCCAGCGAAGGACATCGGGATCGAGCAGGTTCCACGACTCGCGGGGGCGTACCCGGGTGCCCGCGCTGGTCCGGCTCTCCAGAAGGCCCTTGCCCGCCAGCACCTTGACTCCCTCGCGGAGCGCCGACCGGCCGACCTCGAACTGGCTCACCAGTTCGTCCTCGGTGGGCACGGGGGAGCCGGGCCCGAGTTGACCGCGCACGATCCGGGCGCCCAGCCCGTGCACGACCTGGGCGTGACGGGCCTGTGCCGGGTACGCGGCGGTCACGACGTTCCTCCCGGGCTGGTGGCGTGGCGTTGTGGTGCTTGCTGGTGGCGTGGTGCTGAACAGTAGTGCTGGTGGCGTGGCGCTGTGGCGCTGGTGGCGTCCCTCTGACGGTACGGCGCTCAGCCCTTGATCGTCAAGGCTTCATCAGATGAAGTTCCCCGTTCATCCGATGAAGCCTTGACGACATCAACGGGCTGGCCATAAGCTAGACAAGATCTTTCCTGGTACCGCGAGACCCGCGTGAGGAGCATCGTGCAGCTCATCCGGTGTCATGCCGGCGACGGCTCAGCGCCCCTGATCGGAATGCTTGACGCGGGCGTGGTCACATCCCTGCGCGGGGTGGCGACGATGGCCGGGTTGCTCGCCTTGCCGCTGCGCCAGATTCGCCAGCTCTGCGAGGATCCTGGCGGTGACGCTGTCCCGTACGCCAAGGTCAGCCTCCTCGCACCGGTCGACGGGACGACGGATGTCTGGGCGGCCGGCGTCACATACGAGCGATCCAAGGACGCGCGCGTGCTGGAGAGCGAGGATTCGGCGGACATCTACGACCGTGTCTATACGGCCCACCGCCCCGAGCTCTTCTTCAAGTCCGCGGCGTGGCGGGTAGTGGGACCCGGCGGGGCGGTGGCGGTGCGCGGCGACTCCGAGGTGGACGTGCCCGAGCCGGAACTCGCTGCGGTGCTGAACTCCGGCGGCGAGGTCGTCGGCTACACGATCTGCAACGACATGAGCTCACGGTCGATCGAGGGGGAGAACCCGCTGTACCTGCCGCAGGCCAAGATCTACCTCGGTGGCTGCGGGATGGGGCCGTGGATCCGGCCTGCCTGGGAAGTGCCGGACCCGTACAGCCTCGCCATTGAGATGACTATCCGCCGCGATGGCCAGGTCGTGTGGGACGGGGAGGCCAGCACCGCGGGGCTGCGCCGCGGCATCGGGGAACTCGCGGAGTTCCTCTTCCGGGAGGACGAGTTCCCGGGCGGCGTGGTGCTGTCCACCGGGACGAGCCTCGTGCCGGACCTGCCCTTCACCCTCATCGCCGGTGACGAGATCCGGATCAGTATCCCGGCGGTGGGGGAGCTGGTGAACCGCGTGGTGCGTGGCAAGGCAGCCGCCCTGGCCGGGCTGCTGCCCGCGCTCAGGCGGCCGGGCCGGTGGTGAGGAGCACGGTCGCGGTCCGGGTCTGGCCGGCCTGATCCGTCCAGCTGATGGTGACATGGTCACCGGGGTGGTGCGCCTCCAGCGCCGACTGGACTCCGGATGGCGATGAGATGGAGTGACCGCCGACCCCGGTGATCACGTCTCCTGCCGCGAGGCCGGCCGCAGCAGCGGGCGACCCGGAGACTACTCCGGCGACCGTCGCCCCGGTACCGGCGGGCACGCCGCCCGCTGCCGCGCTGCCCGAGGACAGGATCTGCACGCCCAGGAAGCCGGTCGCGCCGATGTGCACGGTGGCTGAGGACGTGCCCGCCTCGATCTGCCTGGCGATGGAGACCGCCTCGTTGATCGGGATCGCGAACGCCTGCGTCTGGGCCTGCCCGGATGCCGCGGTGTTGATGCCGATCACCTGGCCGGCCGTGTTAACGAGCGGGCCGCCGGAGTCGCCCGGCTGAATGGCCGCGTTGGTGCGGATGAGGCTGGTCAGTTGCTCGGACGTGCCGGCTCCCGCGTCCGAGGCGGTGATCGACGCGCCGAGGCGGGTAATCCGTCCGGCGGCGACCGACGGGGCGCCGCCCTTGCCTCCCGCGTTGCCCAGGGCGACCACCTTCTGGCCGGCCGCGGCGGTGGTCGAGTTGCCGAGGGTCACGGTCTTCAGCCCGGACGCGCCCTGCAATTGCAGGACCGCGATGTCGTGGCTCTGGTTATAGCCGACGACACTCGCCCGGTAGGAGCGGCCGTTGCCGATGTCGGTGACGGTGATCGAGGTTGCGCCCTCGATCACGTGGTTGTTGGTCAGCACCTCACCCGATGACGTCAGCACGAGGCCGGTGCCGGCCGACGTGGCCTGCTGGTAGCCGAGCGTCGAGACCACGTCCACCAGGCCTGGGTCGGTCTGGGCCGCGATCTGGGACGTGGTCAGCACGGCGCCCGGCGTGGCCCCGGTGGCGCGCACCCCCCAGAAGGCGCCCAGCGCAACCGCGACGGCGACCAGCGCCGCCAGGACGTAGCGGCGGGGCCGCCTGAGCGGGCTGCCCGGTCCTTCGCCCCCGCTGCCGTAGCCGGGCGGGCCACCGGGACCGAAGGGACCGCCCGGGCCAGGCCAGGGGTACTGGGCGGGCGCCTGCTCTGGTCCCGCCGAGACCGGCGGGTCGTAGACCGTGCTCATGGGGAGCTGCTCCATAGGTAGGTACCGAACGTGTTGTCCTGTTTTGATAGTCGGTCGGCTACCTGGGAGAAAGCTGAAAGCGCCCTGATCATATGCTCGCCCGTCGCTGATCGGCGGTGAGCACCTCGGTCACATAGGCGTCTATCGTCGTCTGGCCGGTCGCTAGTGCTATCGACACCCGGTGGTGGCCGTCCTGGACGAAGTGCAGGCCGCCCACGCGGTACACCTCGATCGGCGGGATAGCCGCGCCACGCCGCGGGCGTGAGCATGGCCTTCTCAGAGGGGCTCTCCGACACCGGGGACCTGACCGGGCGCGGCAGCCCGTACCTGCGCGGCGCGATCACCGGCGCCGGCACGTTCCTCGGCGGCGTCCTGCACACGCTGCCGTTCCTCATCCCGCAGTACCGCGCCGCGCTCGCCGTCGCGGTCGTCGTGATCGCCCTGGAGCTCCTGACGCTGGCCTGGATCCGCTGGCGTTTCTTCAGCACCGGCTTCGTGCGCTCGTTCCTCTCCATCACCCTCGGCGGGGCGATCATCGTCGCCGTC
>DAIRVB010000293.1:0-5974 GCA_036803065.1 Streptosporangiaceae bacterium | reverse complement strand
GTTATGGCGCGCGCCATGCCGCCCTGAACATGAACGTGCAACTTTCATGCGGAGCCCGGCGGATCGGGTCATCGGGCGCAGGACTCGCAATCGCCTCGGGCCGTCCGCCTGTCGAGGTCAGGCCCGGGAGGACAGCGCCGCGCTCCGCATCATCGACGTCGGCGGGCCTGGCCCGGCACCGCCCCGTCAGGACCGCGCCTCTTGCCTAAGCCATGGGCCGGATCAACACTGTGGCAACTGGAGAACATGCCGGGCATGGCACCCACGTGGAAGTTCTCCGGCGGCATTTCGGTGCGGTATCCCTGACCGGTTCATTTTGGTTCTCGCGCGGCGGCCGCGGCCGCTGGGATGCCGTAAGTCATCGGCGTCATCAGGAGGTTCCGTCGTGCAAACAGTCCGAAGAGGAAAGCTCAGCCTCGCCGCCGGGGGGACCGCAGCGCTGCTGCTGGTCGGTGTCTGGTCATTAGCCAGTCAGCCTAAGGTGGCCGCGGACGTGAGCCAGACTACGCCGGTCAGCGCCGGGCCGGCCACGATCACGCAACTCGTGCCCACCGGCGGGCCGTCCCAGTACGCTACGCCGCTCGAGCATTGCTCACATGGTGTGGACCACCCGTTGGCCGGGGCCAACCCCATTCTCAGCGAGCCGCTGACAGCGAACTTCGCAAGCAACGTGCCGCTTTCCGAGTACGTGAGCTTCAACGGCAACCAGTACTACGGCCTGTGGCAGATCGTGTTTACGAATACGTCGAGCCAGGCGTTCTCGGTGGACTGCGCGGCGATCATCTTCCGGGCGCCGTCCCATTCCGACCAGCACTATTACCTGAACTCGCAGCCGTTCGGCCACCCGCAGGAGGATTACCTGGAGGTGCCCCGCGGTGACGGGACGTCCTTCTACATCGTCCGGCTCGGCTTCCACGACGTGCCCTACGCCCAGCGCGAGGTGTACCCGGGCCAGACCTTCACCTACCAGTTCGGCGGCGCGCCCAGCAGCGCGATCACGAACGAGCAGATCCGCGACTCGGTGAGCGTGACCGCCGACCTCAACCAGACCTTCAACGACGCCTTCGTCGCGAAGTACGGCACCAACCGACTCTCCAACTAAGCACTGCCCAGGCTGGCACCGTCCGGCACCGCCCGCCGGGGGACGCACCACCCGCGTCCCCCGGCACCTGATGGCGTGGCGCCGCGGCCGCCCGGCGCGCGCGGGAGGTTAGCGATGCGGACCATGGTCATGCTGTTCACCGGCCTGCTCACGGCCGTCTGGCTGGCGGGCTGCTCCGCGCGCAGCGGCCCGGCACCGCCGGCCGGGACGGCGGGGCCGCAGGGAGCGCAGGCCGAGGCCGTCGCTGACCAGGAGTTCGGCCTGCTCGCCGCGGGTGACTGGCCGGGCGCGTGGAAGCTGTGGACCGACTCCGCCAAGCATGTCCTCAGCGAGAGCGCCTACGTGCAGCTCAACACCGAGTGCCAGCCGCGGCTGGGTGTTCCGTACGTGATCTGGCAGGCACAGCGGACCGGCGCTACGACCGTGCTCGTCCGCTGGACGCGGGGCACGGCACGAGGCTCCAACGCCATGCTCTACCAGCAGGGCGCCTGGAAGTTCGCGCCGAGCGCCGCTGATCTCGCCGCCTACCAGCGAGGGGTCGGCCAGCTGGTCACCACGCTGAAAGCTGAGAAGGCATGCGGCTGAAGGACACTCGTGGCCAGGTGACGGGCCGCGGCACCCGGCTCAGTGCCCGGTGGCTGCGGCGGATCGCCGGTGTCGGCGCAGGCGCCGCACTCGCGCTTGTCGTTTCCGCCGGCCCGGCGCTCGCCCATGCCGACCTGGCCTCGTCCAGCCCGGCGAACGAGGCGCGGCTGGATACCGAGCCGCACCGGGTCGTGCTGGTGTACACCGAAAACGTCGAAATCGGCCTGAGCACCATCACCGTCATCGCTCCGGACGGCAGGCGGGTATCCGAGCAGCCACTGCGCCGCGCCGGCGGCCAGGGGAACACCCTGACGGCGGACCTGCGGCCCGACCAGGCTCGCGGAACCTACGTGCTCGACTGGCGGACGGTGGCGTCCGACGACGGGCACCTCACCGCCGGCGGCCTCACCTTCTCGGTGGGCGCACCCACGAGGGTGGCGCCCGGGCCCGCCGCCGCGACCGGCACCCCGCAGTCCACGAACGTCGCGCTGGAGGTGACAACCTGGCTCGCCTTCGCCGGCTTCGCCCTGCTCGCGGGGTGCGCCGCGGTCCGGCTGGCCTGCCTGCCGCCCGGCCCCGCCACCGGGAGCCGCGCCATGTGGCCCGCCGCGGCAGGCTGGCTGGTCCTGCTCGGGGCGACATTGGCCCAGTTGCTTCTCTACGGGCCATACACAGCGGGCCTGGGGCCGACGCATCTGCTCGACAGGGACCTGCTCGGCACCACGGTATCGACCCACCTCGGGCACGTACTCATGGTCCGGATCGGACTGCTGGCGCTGTTCGCGGTATTTGGGGACCAGGCGATGAGGCGAGCGGCCGCCGCGAGGCCACGCGGATGGAGGATGGCGGCCGTCGCCATCCTCGCAGTCGGCCTCGCCGCCACCTGGAGCGCGACGAGTCACGCCGCGTCGGGCAGCCTGGCCACCGTGGCCGTGCCGGTGGCAACTGCCCATGTCGCCGCGATGGGACTGTGGGCAGGCGGCCTGTTCACGCTCGGCGTGTGCCTGCTCCGCCCGCCAGTCATGACACCCCGGGGCAGCGGGCCGGCTGCTGCACTGCCGCCCGGCGGCGGCGCAGCCGTGACGCTGACCAGCGGCGCTCGCGGGCTGATGGCGGAGACCGCGGTCGCGACCACGACGGAGACGGCCCGGATCCGGGCCGAGGATGTCGCCGACCTCCGCGTCGCCATCACGCGCTTTTCCACTCTGGCCCTCGCATCGGTGATCACGCTCGTGCTCACAGGCGGCTACCTCGCGGTGCGCGAGGTAGCCAGCCTGGGCGCGCTCACCGGGACCAGCTACGGACGGCTCGTCATGGTCAAGGCAGGCGGGCTGATCATCATCGTCGCGGTGGCCAGCCGTTCGCGCCGCTACGTCAGGCGCCGCCTGGGCGACGGCGTCGCCGGCCTGCGGCGGACCGTGCTCGTCGAACTGGCCGGGGTATGCCTGCTGCTCGCGGTGGCGACCATGCTGACGAACACGCCGCCGGCCCGGAACGCCATCCAGGGCCCGCAGCCGCCGGCCGCGGCAGCACCAGGCCATCCGGGGCTCCCCGTGCTTAATCTCCCCGTGCTTAATCTCCCTGCGCCCGGTCCCGCAGCCGTCCCCCCCGAGGACGCGGTGCGCGGCTGGCTTCGCCCCGTGCCCGGCTCGGAGCCAGCCGCCACCGCCGGCCGGGGGAGGACAGACGCCGAGCGCGACGAGTGCGGTCCTCCCCCGGCCACGGGATGTCGTTTCCGGTGACCAAGACAAGAAGGCCTGGCCACAGGCCGGGCGGCACCTGATGCCGCCACCAGGACTAAAGGATGTGATGGCTGTGAGCAGATGGGAAGGGCGCAGGCCGCGTGGCCCACTCGCCGCTGCGGGAGTATTCGCGCTCGTCGTCGTGGCCGCGGTCGTGCCGGCCGTCCGGGTCACCCAGACGAGCGCGGCGACCGGGCCATGCAGCATCTCCTACCAGGTCAACCAGTGGACGGGGGGCTTCACCGCGTCAGTCGGGCTGACCAACAACAGCGCGCCGCTGACCTCGTGGACGCTGACCTGGACGTTCGACGGCAGTCAGCAGATCACCTCGGCGTGGAATGCACAGGTCACCCAGACCGGCCGGGCGGTGCAGGCCACCAGCCTCTCCTATAACGCCGCGGTGGGCACCGGCGCGACCGCCAGCTTCGGCTTCCAGGGCACCTACTCCGGCTCCAACGACACGCCTGCCAACTTCGCCGTCAACGGCGTGGCGTGCAACCCCGCAGCGCCGACTCCCTCTCCCAGCGCCTCCGCGACACCGACCGGCACCGCGTCCCCGACACCGTCTGCCACCCCGACAGCAGGATCGTGTTCCCGCACCGTCGTGTTCTGCGACGGTTTCGAGAACCAGGCCACCGCCGTGCCTTCCGGCCGATGGAGCATCACCACTCCGAACTGCTCGGGCACGGGCGCGGCCGCGGTCGATTCCACCGTGGCGCACGCCGGCACCAAGTCGATCAAGGTGACCGGCACGAACGGCTACTGCAACCACGTGTTCATCGACGACACCACGGACATGGCATCGGCCGGATCGAACTGGTACGTACGTTTCTGGATGATGCACACCACCCCGCTGCCGGCCGGCCACGTGACCTTCCTCGCCATGAATGACTCCGCGAACGGCAACACCGACCTCCGCCTGGGCGGCCAGAACGGCGCGCTTATGTGGAACCGCCAGTCCGACGACGCCACCTTGCCCGACCAGAGCCCCGTCGGGGTCGCGGCGAGCGTGGTCCTGCCCGTCAGCACCTGGGAGTGCGTCGAGTTCGAGGTCAACGGCTCGAACGGCCAGATCAACACGTGGTTCAACGGGGCCAGCGTTCCCGGGATGACCGAGGACGGCGTGCCCACCCCGAACATCGACGATCAGTGGCTGTCCGCCAACCCGGGCTGGCGGCCCCACCTGACCGATCTCAAGCTCGGCTGGGAGAGCTACAGCGGGGGGAACGACACCCTCTGGTTCGACGACGTCGCCCTCAGCACCACCCGCATCGGCTGCACCTGACAGGTCGTCAGAAGCCTGCTACACCCCCATGAGGATGCGGTGTAGCTGCCGTGACCGAATTCCCAGCCGGCCATGATGCTGTTCAGGTACTGGCTGCTCGTGTACCAGCCGTGGGACTCGCCATAGCCGAAGAACGGGGTGAGGCTCCCCGAGAACCAGCCCGGGTTGGCCGTGTCCACGTAGGTCATCGTGTGGCCGCATTGCCCGGGCGACGCCGGGGGCACGTCCCGGCTATACGGGCAGACCAGGCCGGCGTTCATGACGCGCGACTGCTGGCCGGGCGCACGACCGGCCCGGTGTTCCTGGCCGACCGCCGCTCACCTACTTCCGGCAAGCGCACCCACGCCCCTGGCCGGCGTCGCCCCGGCCACTGGGCGACGCCGGTTGTCCTACATAGAGCATGATCCACTTCTGATCGAGGTGCTGAGCCACCGCCTTGAGAACCAGATCATGATCGAGATTGTCGAACGAGGACCCGACTCACTACTGGTATCGAGGACCTGGCGGAGGCGCTGCGCGCGAACGCCCGTGGCCTGTAATGCGCTGAGGCCGCCGTCTTGCTGTTGATCAGCCATGCGGGCTGGTTGCTGCGGGACGTATTCGTCAGCGAGTTCGTCGAGACCGGTGAAAGCGTCGTCGACGGCACGCCGATGGGGGCGCCGGCGAGATGGCCGCGTCGCTGGGGTCGCTGGAGGATCTGCTTGGCCGCGGCTGGTTTCCGCTCTTTCCGCCCGGGATCGGCAGGAGCGGGAGCAGGCTGCACGGCAGTCACCGTGCGAGGAGGACTCCCATGCAGCCTGCGCAACTCAGTCTGCTGCCGGACCAGGTTCCGGCGCGACCCCCGAGCCTGCTGGCACAGCTCTCCGAACGGCAGGTCGCGGCGGCGATCACGTTGCTGGCCCACCTGATCGCCAAAGCGTCCGCCCAGATCGCCGCCCCGGACACGACGCCGATGACGAGGAGGTGAGCGGCGATGAATGAGATGAAGGTCACCGCCTCGCACCTGCGGCGGACGGCGGTCATCTATGTCCGGCAGTCCACCCTCGTCCCGGCACTGCCTCGTCCCGGCACTGCCTCGTTCCGGCCGACCGGCCACAGTCGTAAGGCGTGGCCCGGCTCGTCGGCACCCCCCCCGGCCGCGCGCTCGGCCGCGCGCTCGGCTGACTCGACTTGACGGCTCAGCCCCCCAATCCTGCGCCGACCTTCCAAAATGGCTACTCGTCACTTGTAGTTATGTCATAATCACTCTGGGTCATAGTT
>DAIRVB010000292.1:2168-6001 GCA_036803065.1 Streptosporangiaceae bacterium | reverse complement strand
CACCCAGGCATGGGCGTCGGACCCGGTCCGGCCGATGGTCACGAACGGGAACCCGGATTCGGCGAGCTTACGAGCGCGGTCGTCGTGCTCTCCGGTCTCCATGAGCACGATGCCGTCGACGCGGCGCTCCCCGACCAGCTTGTCGAAGGCGGCCTCGCGGTCTCCCCCGCTCGGGGACAGCAAGATGTCATAGTCGTGGTCCGCGGCCGCGTCAGCGACGGCACCGACGAAGTACAGTTGCTCGGCACTGAGCCGGTGCCGCAGCGGCGGGATGACCAGGCCGAGCGTGCGGGTCTCGCCATGGCGCAGCGACCGGGCCACCGCGCTGGGGCGGTAGCCGACCTCCTCGATCACGCGCAGCACCCGCTGCCGGGTCGCCTCGGTCACCTGGCGCTTGCCGCTGAGGACATAGGAGACCGTGCTCCGGGAGACCCCGGCCAGGCCGGCCACCTCTCCGATGTTCACCTTCCCGCCTCCCGGTCCGCCCGGCGCTTCGCGAACCGATTCACGAGCATACGGGACCGCGGCCCAGGCCAACGCCGCCCGTATCAGGCCAAATCCCAGGCAGGACACAGAAATTTAACGTTCCGGCAACACTCCATTGACCGCCAGACGGCACTGCACGTACCTTCGAACCGATTCTGCGAATCGATTCGAAGCTCCGGGTGGTGCTGTCCCAGCAGGGCTCACACGTGACCAGCTCGCTGATCATCGCGCTCGGCACCGCGGCGCTGACCCTCGCCGTGGCCGTGCCCGCGGCGCACGCGCTGGCCCGCTACCGGTTCCGGGTGACCGCGCTGCTGGTCGGCGCGCTCCTGGTCGGGCAGATCCTGCCATCCATTGTGATCGCTAACTCACTGTTCCTCGTGTACCACCACCTGCACCTGCTGAACAGCTACCCGGGCCTGATCATCGCCGACGCTAGCTACGCCATACCGTTCGGCATCCTGGTGCTGCGCGCGTTCATGCTCGGGCTGCCCAAGGACGTCCTGTCGGCCGCCCGCGTCGACGGCGCCACCGAATGGCGGGCGTTCACCCGCGTCGTGCTGCCGATGAGCCGCTCGGCGGTCATCACGGTCGCGCTGTTCGCGTTCCTCAACGGCTGGGGCGATTTCATCTTCGCGCTCACCATGCTGAACGGGAACACGTTCGAGCCAGTCACGCTGTCCATCTACACCTACATCGGCGAGTTCTCGCAGAACTGGGGCGAGGCGATGGCGCTGGCGGTGTTCGCCGTGCTGCCCGCCGCGATGCTGCTCATCGCCGCCCAGCGCTACATCGCGGCCGGCCTGACCGTGGGCTCGGTCAAGGGATAACCCGCCCGTTAAAGGAGAAGAGAAGAATGCGTCTGCATCAAAGAAGAACAAGACGTGTCCTGGCTATCGCCGGCGCAGCCGTGCTGGCAGCCACGGCGGCCGCCTGCTCGTCTGGCAATGGCGGCAGCAGCGGCGGCAAGGTCACGATCACCGAGTTCGACTACTACACCGGCGGCGCCAACGCCGCGATGAACGCCTACAACGCCCAGTTCATGAAGGCGCACCCGAACATTGTCGTCAAGCGGACCTCGGTCCCGTACGCGAACCTGATCACGAAGATCCTGCAGGACGCCAGCGCCGGGGACATGCCGAACCTGATGCTGATCGACAACCCGAACGTGGCCGAGCGGACCCCTGCGGCCAGCTGGTGCCCCTGGACACCATGCCCGGGTTCACCACCGCCGGCTACACGGCCGGGGCCACCAGTGAGTGCACCTACCAGGGCAAGCACTACTGCTACCCGATCGGGGCCAACACGATCGGGCTGTTCTACAACAAGGCCATGCTCGCCGCCGCGCACCTGTCCCCGCCCACCACGTGGGCGCAGCTGCAATCCGACGCGAAAGCCCTGACCACCTCCGCGCTACGGGATCGCGTTCGACGCCACCAGCGACGAGCAGTCCACCTGGCAGCTCGAGCCGTTCTTCTGGTCCAACGGCGCATCGCTGACCAGCGTGAACACCCCCGCATTCCAGCAGGCCCTGCAGCTGTGGGTGAACATGGTCAAGGACGGGTCAGCGTCCAAGTCCGTCCTGTCCTGGGGCCAGGACCCAGACCTGACCCAGCAGTTCCTGCACCACAAAGCCGCCATGATCATCGACGGCCCGTGGATCTTCCCCGAGCTGAATGCCGCCGGCTGGAAATACAACCAGCAGTACGGCATCGCCCAGATCCCGGTCCGCCAGGCCGGCCAGAAGGTAATCACCCCGCTCGGCGGCGAAACCATGGACATCGGCGCCGGCGGCTCCACGGCCCAGCAGAAGGCCGCCTGGCAATGGATCCAGGGCATGCAGCAGCCCGCCACCATGACACATGTCACATCCCAGAGGTACTACCTGCCGACCAAGCCCGCGGTCGTCAGCCAGTACCTCAAAGGCGGCCCCGAATACACCGTCTTCGCCCAGGAAATCCAGACCGCCCGCCCCCGCACCACCGAATACGGCGCCAACTACCCCAAAGTCTCTCAGGCCATCTGGACCGCCATCCAGGCCGCCATCACCGGCACCGCCTCAGTGAACTCCGCACTGCAAACCGCCCAAGGCACCATCTCTGGCATCAGTAAGGTCAGCGGCTAGCAGCCGGCCCGGTGGGGTGGCGGCTCGATCAAGGATCGCCAAGCCGGTGGTCGACGGTGACGCTCAGCCCAGTCCAGGCGACAGGGGAGCCCGCTTCGTACCGCATTGCAAGGCACCGAGATCGCAGCCGTCACGCCCACCGCGGCGCTCGCGGCGGCATGGGACGGCACCTGTAGCGGTGGCCCGCATGTGCGCTGGGTCCTCAACGGCCCAGCCAGCCTCCGTCCACTGGGATCAGCGCCCCATGCACGTAATCGGAGGCAGCCGAGGCGAGAAACACGGCAACGCCACCGAAATCCTCGGGCTGCGCCCAGCGCCCGGCCGGGATCCGGTCCAGGATCGCTGTGTAGCGGCCCGGGTCCGCGCGCAGTGCGCGGGTGTTGTCGGTCTCAACATAGCCGGGCACGATCGCGTTGACGTTGACGCCGTGCCCGGCCCACTCGTTGGCCAGGGCCCGGGTCAGGCCGGCGATCCCCGACTTTGCCGCGGCGTATCCCGGCACGTTGATTCCACCCTGGAAACTGAGCAGCGACGCGGTGAAGACGATCTTGCCCCGTCCGCGTTCCAGCATCCCGCGGCCGACTTCACGGGTCAGCACGAACTGGCTGCTGAGGTCCACCGAGATAACCCGGTCCCAGTCGGTGTCGGAGTGTTCCGCGGCCGGCGCGCGCGCGATGGTGCCCGCGTTGTTCACCAGGATGTCGACCGGGCGGCCGAGATCAGCCAAGGCGGAGGCCAGTTCCCTGACGGCGGCGCGGTCAGCGAAATCGGCGGCCAGGCTCAGGCACGTGCGGCCGTGCGCGGCGACCCGGGCCTCGACCTGACTGCCCGAGGGTTCCAGGTGCGCGCTGACGGCCACGATATCGGCGCCGGCGGCGGCCATGGCCTCGGCGATAGCCAGGCCGATGCCGCGGCGGGCGCCGGTCACCACGGCGAGCTTCCCGGTCAGGTCGAAGGCGGCCAGAGACGGCGGGGTCATCGTGCGCCGCCCTCCCCGCCTGCCTGGCAGTCGATCAGGACCTTCATGACGCCAGCGCCGGATTCAAGCGCCTGAAACGCTTGTGCGGCACGCTCCAGCGGCTCGATCCGCGAGATCAGCGCCTGGGCGGGAATCTCGCCGGCGGCGATCAGGCGCACTGCCGCCTCAAAGTCCTCGCGGCTGTACAGGCGCGCGCCGAGCAGGGTCAGTTCGCGCCAGAAGAAGCGGTACAGGCTGATCTCG
>DAIRVB010000292.1:0-2158 GCA_036803065.1 Streptosporangiaceae bacterium | reverse complement strand
GACCAGTCGCCCGCGGGTGGCCAGCGAGTCGACGGCGGCGGCCACGCCCGCGGCGGCACCCGAGACCTCGAAGGCCACCGCGGCGCCCGCACCGCCGGCCCACGGCCCGACGGTCTCGGCGAGGCTCCCCGCGCCCGGGTCGACGGTGACCACGGCCAGGCTTTCCGCGACCGACCTGCGATAGGGGTCGGGCTCGGCCAGCAGCACATCGGCTCCGGATTGGCGAGCGACGATCGCGATGAGCAGCCCGATCGGGCCACCGCCGACCACCAAAGTCTTCTCGCCGGGCCGGAGTCCGGCGCGCCGCACGTCGTGGACGGCCACGGCAGTCGGCTCCGCCAGCGCGGCGTGATCCAGGCGCATGTCCTGCGGGAGCCGGACCAACGTAGCGGCGGGCACTGTCCAGCTGCTCTGCATGGACCCGGCGGCATCGATGCCGAGGAAGGCCAGGCGGTGGCAGATGTGCGCATGGCCCGCCCGGCAGGCGGGGCAGCCTCCGCACCAGACCAGCGGCATGACGGTGACATGGTCGCCGACTCGCCACTCGCTGGCACCGGAGCCTGCCTGGGCGATCCGGCCGGACATCTCGTGCCCGATCACGGCAGGCGGATTGACTCTCCCGTCCATGTCCCCGTGGTAGATGTGCAGGTCGGTTCCGCAGATTCCGGTGTACGCCACGTCGATGCGCACGTGGCCGGCGGGCAGCGGCGGGGTCTCGGCGGCTTCGACCGTCAGTGACCGGGCTGCGGTGTAAGCGGCACGTCGCCCGGTCACGAGTGCCCCTCCTCGCTCAGATGCCAGATCTCGGTCAGGTAGGCATGCAAGGCGAGGTACTCATCGCGCCGTTCGGGTCGCAGCCGGATGGTCTGGGCTATGCGCTTCATGCCGGATCCTCTCCTCTGGCCGGTTCTCGGGCGGAAGTGGCGAGGCTCACCCGGTAGATGCGGGCTGCGTTCCCGCCCAGGACGGCGCCTGCGGCGGCCGGCGGGTGCGCCGTAAGCACGGCGCGGACGAGATCAAGCCAGGCCTGGTACCGGGTGGCCAGGGTCATCACCGGCCAGTCGCTGCCGTACAGGCACCGGCCGGGGCCAAATATGTCCAGGGCTTCACGCAGCACGAAGGCCATGGCGGATTCCCCGGTGCCGGGGGCGGCCTCGGTGGCCAGTCCCGAGAGCTTGCACACGATGTTGTCTCTGCGCGCCAGCCGCCGCATCGCCTGCCGCCATGTCGTGGTGCCCGGGCCCCGGGCTTCGGCAGGCGGCTTGCCGAGGTGGTCAAGGACGATGGTGGTCTGCGGGCAGGCCGCAGCCAGTTCGGCCAGTTCGGGGAGCTGATGTGCGCGCACGCACGCGTCGAAGGGGAGCCCGGCGCCGCCGAGTAGCCGCACGCCCGCGCGGAAGCCCGCGCTCGTGGTGAAGCCCGCCATCTCGTCTTGGATATTGCGGCGTACTCCGAGGACGAAGGGGTCGTCCGCGTAACCGCGGATCACGTCCCTGGCTTGTGCCGGGTTCTCAAGCTGGGCGTGCGCGACGGCGCCGCGGATCCATGGCTGGTTCCTGGCCTCGTGGCGCACCCACTCGACCTCGGCGGCGGCACCGCCCGGCGCCCGGCCCGCCTCGATGAAGATCACTTCGACCGGCTTGGGATGCAGGCCGGCGAAGTGGCCGGGCGTGAAAGGGCGGTCGAGCGGGGGAATCTGGCCGAGCCACGGGTAGGCCAGCCGCCGCGGATCCCAGAAGTGGACGTGGGAGTCGAGCAGCACCTGGCTGCCGCCGCCGGCGGGCGCGAGTCCGGTGGGTGTCATGCTTGGTCACCGAACGGCATGCGGTAGGAGGGCGGGCGCGTGCGCAGGTCGAGCTGCAGGGTCAGCCGGATGGTGGTGGAGCGGGGAAGTTCCACCCGCAGCCAGGGACCGTCCACGCGGGCCGAGGCTGATGTCACCACTGGCTGGCTGTGCCCGTAGTCGTAGAGGTCGCCGATCCAGGATGGGTCTTCGCAGGCGGTGTGACGCACCGCGCGGATGGTGTGTTCGGCGAACGCCCCGGCCTGCACGATCACGTGACGTGCGGACTCCGGATCGAGATTGACGAGATCGAGGACGGTGGCCTCGGGATCGATGCTGGAGACCAGGGCCGCCACCGCGGGCGGGAGGCCGGGG
>DAIRVB010000291.1:0-6034 GCA_036803065.1 Streptosporangiaceae bacterium | reverse complement strand
TTCGTGGTCACCGCGGACGAGGGCGACCACTTCGTCGGCGGCCCGCCGAGCCCCGCCGGGTGCAACGGCGTCACGGTCCTCTGCAGCTACTCCACCATCGGCGAGGTCAACGGGGACCTGACCGGGATGCTCGGCGCGGCGGGCATCTCCACCCCGTTCGATGTCGAGGCCGACTCGGCTCCGGCGCTATACGTGCACGGGCAGCCGGCCCGCACCGCCAGCGCCGTTCGCTCTCTCGAACAGGCCACCGCCCGGCTTACCGAGCCCGACCTGGCCACGGGAAAGACTGTCCGGCTGACCAACTATCTCGCCGACCCGGTTGAGCTGAAGCTGCTGCACATGATCACCGCGGACCCGAAACGCACCCCGTCGTTCGTCCTGTTTGGCAACACTGATTTCTGGCTGAGCAGCGGCGCCGCGAGCTGCGGCGCCTCCTGCGTGAGCGAGCCGGCCGGCGCCGACGCGTGGAATCATGGCACCGTGTCGCCGCAGATCAACACCACCTGGCTGGGCTTGGCCGGGCCTGGAGTGGCCCGGGGTGGAATCGACGGCTCCACCTGGTCCGATCACACCGACATCCAGCCCACCATGATGGATCTGCTCGGGCTCCGTGATGACTACACACCGGACGGCCGGGTGCTGGTGGAGGTGCTCGCCCCCGGGGTGGCACCGGGCGCGCTGCGCGCCGGCCATGGCACGCTGCTGCGCCTGGGTCAGGTCTACAACCAGCTCGAGTCCGCGGTCGGCCGCTTCGGCCTGGATACCTTGGGGGCTTCCACCCGGGCACTGGCCAGCGAGTCTCCCGGGGACACCACGTACAACCGGATCGAGGGTCAGCTGCAGAACCTCGGGAGTGACCGGGACAGCGTCGCCATGCGGATCCGGGCCGTCCTGGATGGCGCCGCCTTCGACGATCAGTCCCTCGGCGAAGGGCAGGCCCAGCGGCTCATCCAGCAGGGGGAGCACGTGCTCGAGCAGGCGGCGCGGCTGGCGTCGTGATCACGGCACCGGCCCACGGCACCGGCCGCACGGCACCGGCGCCCCAAGAGGGGCCATTCGGGTCGTCGTTGCTTGCTAGCGTGACGGGGAACCGGGCGCGGGTCGGTGCGGGCCTCGCCGGTGTGGCGGCGAGGGGTGCTGGGCATGCTGGTCATTCACGGGATCTGGGCGCATGACGCGCTCTGCCTGTGGGCTGAGGACTCACGCGGCCCGGACCAGGCCCCGCCCCTGCCAGGCCGCCGCCCGTCCCGGGCGCCGAGGCCGCACCCGTTCGCCAGCGACCCGGATACCCTCGCCGAGGTGCTGGCCGGACTGCCGGAGCCGTTCCCGGGACTGGCCCGCAAGGCCGTTGAGGACGAACTCACGCTGTACCTGCCGGCCACGGCGGACGGCCCGCAGGCATCCCCAGAGCTGATCCGGCAGCCGGGCACCGAAGGCGGCCAGCAGGGGGCGAGCCGGGTAACCCTCGCCCCGTGGCGGATTCCGGCGCTGATCTTCGAGGCCGCGGCGGCGCTCGACCTGCTGGCCGGCCTGGACCTGCTCGCCGCGCAAGTAGACCCGGCCGCGCTGGATGTGACCGCGCCGGAGCCGGGCCGCACGGAGCCGTGCCTGCCGGAGCCGGGCCTGCCGGAGCCGGGCCGCCCAGAACCGGGCCTGCCGGACCCCGCCACGGCGGCGGCGACGGTGGCGGGCGGATCGGCGATCTACTGGGCCGCGATCGCGGCGCTGGCGGCTGACCTGGCCGGACGGGGCCGCGTGCTTCCCGCTCTAGAGGCGGTGGACGGTGCCTACGAGGCGCGCTGGCGGCCCGTGCTGACCGGCCCCGACGCGCAGCGGGCCCGAGATCTCGCGGCGGCCATGCCGCCGCTGTGCCGGGCCGCCCAGCCGGCCGGGGAGCCCCCCGCGCCGGTGTTCGCGGCCGCGCTCGACGCGCTCTGCGACGCCGCCGCGCGGGCGCGGCTGGACCGGGACCGGACGGGCTGGACGCTGCTGCCCGCACGGCGCGGCCGGCGTCCCGCCCAGATCGGCGTGGCCGAGCGGTGGACGGAGGCGCTGACTGGTTCCGACGCCCGCGTCGCGGTCTCCTCGCCGGACGAATCGGCGGAGGCCTCGGCACTCGCCAGCGCGCTGGCGGACTGGCGCGCGGCCGCGCAGGCCCCAGCGGGCCCGGTGCGCACCTGCTTCCGGCTCGTCGAGCCGGAACCGGACGACGCTCCGGCCGAGCCCGAACCGGACGAAGCCACGGCCGAGCCGGAACCAGGCGACGCTGCCGAGGCAGGTGATGTGATCCGGGCCGCCGAGGAGGCGGTCTCTGGCCGCAGGCTCTGGCGGGTGGAGTTCTCGCTGCAATCCACCGACGACCCGAGCCTCATGATCCCCGCCGACGACATCTGGGCGGGCGCCGCGGGCCTGCCTGTCGGCGGGATCAAGCATCCCGAAGAAGAGTTGCTGGCCGGCCTGGGCGCGGCCGCCCGGCTCTTCCCGGAACTGGACACCGAACTGCGCCACGCCGCCCCGGCCGTCGCGACGCTGGACACCGCGGGCGCGTTCCGGTTCCTGAAGGAGACCGGGCCGCTGCTGTCTGGCGCGGGGTTCGGTGTGCTGCTGCCGGACTGGGCGCGGAAGGCACGTCTCGGCCTCAAGCTCACGTCCCGGTCGTCGAGCACGGCGGGCTCGGCATCGGTCAAGGACGCCGCGTTCGGCCTGAACGACCTGGTCCAGTTCCGTTACGACCTGGCGGTCGGCGACCAGGCCCTGGACCCGGACGAGCTCGCCGAACTCGCCCGGCTGAAGATCCCGCTGGTCAGGATCCGGGGCCAATGGGTGGAACTGGACGAGCGGAACCTGAAGGCCGCCATGCGCTTCCTGGAGCGCGGCCAGAAAGGCGTGATGCGGGCTGGGGACGCCCTGCTGGCCGGCTTGCGCGGCCCCGAGGACGACCTCCCGGTCACCGGTGTGGACGCCGACGGCTGGCTAGGCGACCTGCTCTCCGGCCAGGCCGACCGCCGCCTGGCTCCCATCACCACACCCGAGTCTTTCCGCGGCACCCTCCGCCCCTATCAGGAGCGTGGCGTGGCGTGGCTGTCATTTCTCGGCAGCCTCGGAATGGGCGGAATCCTCGCGGACGACATGGGTCTCGGGAAGACCGTCGCCGTGTTGGCCCTGCTCAGCCATGAGATGGAATCCCGCCGCCCAGGAGGGAAGCGGTCAGCGGCTACTGCCACAGGCGGCGCTCCACCCTCAGGGCCGACGTTGCTGGTGTGCCCGATGTCGCTGGTGGGGAACTGGCAGCGGGAGGCGGAGCGGTTCACGCCGCACCTGGCCGTGCATGTGCATCATGGGTCCGACCGGCTCTCCGGCGACGGGCTGCGTGCCGCCCTGAACGCGGCCGACCTGGTCATCACCACCTACGCGATCGCGGTGCGCGACCGCGACGAACTCGCGGAGATCACCTGGAGCCGGGTGGTCTGCGACGAGGCGCAGAACATCAAGAACCCGGGCACCCGGCAGGCCAGGGCCGTCCGGAGCCTGCCCGCCGGCTCCAGGATCGCGCTGACCGGCACCCCGGTGGAGAACCGGCTCAGCGAGCTCTGGTCGATCATGGAGTTCACCAGCCCAGGCCTGCTCGGCCCGGCGGAGAAGTTCCGCAGCGAGTTCGCGATCCCGGTGGAGCGGCACGGCGATGAGGAGGTGTCCGGCCGGCTCAGGCGGCTCACCGGCCCGTTCATCCTGCGCCGCGTCAAGACCGATAAGACGATCATCTCTGATCTGCCGGAGAAGCAGGAGATGAAGGTCTGGTGCAACCTCACCCCCGAGCAGGCGTCGCTCTACCAGGCGACCGTCACGGACATGCTGGCCAGGATCGAGGCGGCCGAGGAAGGCATCGAGCGCCGGGGCCTGGTGCTGGCGACGATGGCCAAGCTCAAGCAGGTCTGCAATCATCCCGCGCATCTGCTGGGCGACTCCTCCCGGCTGCCCGGCCGGTCCGGCAAGCTCGCCCGCCTGGAGGAAATCTGCGACGAGGTCGTCGCCGCGGGGGAGCGGGCGCTCTGCTTCACCCAGTACGCGGAATTCGGCCGGATGCTTCAGCCGCATCTGGCCGCGCGCCTCGGCTGCCCGGTCCTGTTCCTGCACGGCGGTACGGCGAAGAAGAAGCGCGACACGATGGTCGAAGAATTCCAGCACCTCAACGAACCCGCTGTGTTCCTGCTCTCCCTCAAAGCCGGCGGCACGGGGCTGAATCTCACCGCCGCCAATCATGTGATCCACGTCGACCGGTGGTGGAACCCGGCCGTGGAAGATCAGGCGACCGACCGGGCGTTCCGCATCGGCCAGCGCAAGGACGTGCAGGTGCGCAAGTTCGTCTGCGTCGGCACGCTGGAGGAGCGGATCGACGCCATGATCGAGGAGAAAAAGGCGCTGGCCGAGCAGGTCGTGGGGACCGGTGAAGGCTGGCTGACCGAGTTGTCGGTCGCCGACCTGCGCACCGTGCTCGCGCTGTCCCCTGAGGCGGTGTCGCAGTGACTCCCGGCGGCAGGGCTCCCGGCGGCGGGACTCCCGGCGGGGGCGAGGCCTGGTGGCATGAGGTGGCCGCCGGGCCGCGCCGCGTTGACGGGGGCATCAGGGCACGCAGTAAGCGCGGCGCCATCGGCGAGACGTGGTGGTCCCGCCGGTTCATCGACGTGCTGGAGTCGTACGGCATGAGCGGCAGGCTGTCCCGTGGGCGCAGCTACGCCCGGGCCGGGCAGGTGCTGGACTTCGAGCTGACGCAGGGCCGGGTCACCGCGCGGGTGCAGGGCTCCCGGGCGGCACCTTACAAGGTCCGCATCGGCGTGCTCCCGCTCACCACGCCCCAGTGGCGCCGGGTCACCGACGCGCTCGGCGCTCAGGCCCTGTTCCGGGCCAAGCTGCTGGCCGGGGAGATGCCCGCGGAGATCGAGGACGTATTCGCGGACTGCGGCACCCCGCTGTTCCCGCGTTCCGCGCGTGATCTTGAAATGTCCTGCTCGTGCCCGGACTGGGGCGTGCCCTGCAAGCATCTCGCCGCGGTCTGCTACGTGCTCGCGGAGGCGTTCGATGACGACCCGTTCGCCGTGCTGGCCTGGCGCGGCCGGGGCCGGGAGGAACTGCTCGGATCGCTGCGCCGGCTGCCTCCGGCCGCCGCGGCCGAGGCACCCCCGGTCATCGATGTGACCGCGCCGCCGCTCGCCGAGTGCCTGCGGGACCGGGGCCCAGAGGGCTTCTGGTCGCCGGGAATGAGCCGGGCGCGGTTGCGCGCGGTGCAGGCGGTCCCGGTTACTACACCCGATCTGGTGCTGCGGACCGTCGCGCCGCCGCCGGTCCAGGTCCGCGGCATGGACCTGGGCACCCTCCTTGCCTCCTGCTATGGCCGGTTCGCCGAGGCTGGCTCGGCCGGCGACGATGCCCGCGCCTGAATCCCGCCGCGCCAGATCGCCGGGGTTAGCCCGACATAACGGGTAAGCCCGGCACGCCGGGGCGACGGGCAGCGCACGCGGGTACCCTTTTCGCATCGGCGTGGCCGCCCGCAGGCCATCAGTCCTGGCCGTGGCAGCGGCCACGACGAGCGAAGGGGACCGGATGAACCAGCCATCGGTACCGCAGGTGCCTGCGGCCGAAGTGCCCGCGGATGCCCGATTGGTGGATGTGCGGGAGGACGACGAGTGGGCCGCGGGGCACGCGCCCGGCGCGCAGCACATCCCGCTTGGTGAGCTTGGTGCCCGCTACCAGGAAATACCCCAGGACGGCGAGGTCTACGTGATCTGCCGCGCCGGAAGCCGCTCCAACCAGGCGGCCCAGGCGCTGGCGGGCGCGGGCTGGCAGGTAGTGAACGTCGCCGACGGCATGTTCGGCTGGCACGCCGCTGGCCGCGCGATGGAATGCCCGTCCGGGGCGACCCCCTTCGTGGCCTGACTCCATCAGCGCTGGTAGCCCGGTGAGTGTACCGGAAGGACCGGCACACCGCCGGCCGCGGTGCCCAGGGTGGCCAGGGTCACATCGCCCAGGCCGCCGGCCG
>DAIRVB010000290.1:0-6046 GCA_036803065.1 Streptosporangiaceae bacterium | reverse complement strand
GGCGAGCCCTGTTCAGCAAGGCCGAGGATGTGGCGCCCGTCTCCGAGGCCGCGGCCAAGAAAGCGGGCATCGCGATCCCGTGGCGGCCGATCATCCTGATCGGCATCGCCATGGGCTGCATGTACATCGGGGACGCCGCGGTCTCGAACTTCAGCTCCGTGTACATGGACAAGGTCCAGCACGGCAGCAAGACGCTGCTTCCGCTGGCCTATGCCGCCTACCAGACGATGATGGTGGCGGGCCGGGCCATCGGCGACCATACCGTGCGGCGGTTCGGCGCTGCGGCCGTCGTCAGGGTGGGCGCGCTGGTCGCCGCGGTCGGGCTGCTCTGCGTGGTAGTGGCACCATCCCCCTACCTGGCGATCGGTGCGTTCGCACTGACCGGGCTCGGCTTCTGCGTGGTGCCGCCGCAGTGCTTCTCGGCCACGTCCAAACTCGATCCGAGCGGGTCCGGTATCGCCATCTCCCGGGTCAACGTGTTCAACTACGTGGGCTTCGTGCTTGGTGCCGCGCTCGCCGGGGGCATCGCCGGCGGGGTAGGCGGCGCGGCAGGCTGGCGGGCCGCCTACGCCCCGCCGCTCGTGCTCACCGCGATCATCGTCGTCCTGGCCCGTGGCTTCGACCCGAAACCCGCGCCTGACGCGGCCGACGGCGCCGAGACTACGGCCGACGCGGAGGCAGGCACCGCACCAGCCTGACCAGCGGCTGGAGCGTGCCTGCGGCCGTCTTTCCGGTGGGCCGGGGGGCTCTGCAAGATCAGGTAGACCTCTCCAGCACCGGGGAGCGGTTGGTGTGGGGGCGCCGGGCCTGAGGTCCCTCGGAGCGGCGGCGGCGGGACCACCAGAGGCAGAACCCGCCCAGGATGACGGCGAAGCCGAGCAACGCTTCGTCGTGCGCGGCGCTCCATCGTGCAGATGGAGAACCAACCGCTCACGCAACAGGCGGCCGTGCGGGCCGCGCCGCGTTCCTGCCCGGTACCGGTTCCGGCCGGCCGCGCTCGAGGCCCGCGAAGCTAGCTGAGGCGGTGGGCAGTGGCCGTCTTCCTCTGTTAGTTTGCTTAAAGCAAGTATCGGCAGATGAGACGGGAATACCTCAGGTGCGCGAGTCCGAGAACGGCCAGCCACGAGGAGCCGGGGCGAACGGGCAGGGCGGGCGCGGCGGCGCCGGCGTGACCGGGGACGCGGCAGGCAGCGAGGGATCTGCCCGGTCAGCCGGGGGCAGGCCGCCTGGCCCCCACTACAAGTGGCTGGCGCTGTCGAACACCACACTGGGAATGCTGGCCGCGACGGTCAACGCGTCTATCGTGATCATCGCCCTGCCCGCCATCTTCCGCGGCATCCGCCTCGATCCGCTGACCCCCGGCAACGTGAGCTACCTGCTGTGGATGCTGATGGGATACCTGGTGGTGTCCGCCGTGCTGGTGGTGACGCTGGGGCGACTGGGCGACATCTTTGGCCGCGTGCGCATGTACAACCTGGGCTTCACTGTCTTCGCGCTGGGCGCGCTGGCTCTGCCGTTCGACCCGCTGACCGGGCCGGGCGGGGCACTCTGGCTGATCGGCTTCCGGATCGTGCAGGCCACCGGCGGTGCGATGCTGATGGCCAACTCCCCCGCGATCCTGACCGACGCGTTCCCCTCGGACCAGCGCGGCACGGCCATGGGCATCAACCAGGTCGCGGGCATCTCCGGTTCGTTCATCGGACTGATCCTGGGCGGCGTGCTCGCCGCAATCAACTGGCGCCTGGTGTTCATCGTCTCGGTGCCGATCGGGGTCGGGGGGGCCATCTGGTCCTACTTCAGCCTGCGCGAGATCGGCCTCCAGACCAAGTCACGCATCGACTGGCTGGGCAATGCCACGTTCGCGCTCGGCCTGATCGGCCTGCTGACCGGTATTACCTACGGCATCCAGCCCTACGGCGGCCACGTAATGGGCTGGACCAGCCCGGTGGTGCTGACGGGGCTGATCGGCGGCGTCGTGCTGCTCACTGCGTTCTGTTTCATCGAACTGAGGGTGTCCAGCCCCATGTTCGACCTGAAGCTGCTCCGGATCCGCGCGTTCGCGGCCGGGAACGCGGCCACCCTGCTCGCGTCGATCGCCCGCGGCGGCCTGCAGTTCATGCTGATCATCTGGCTTCAAGGCATCTGGCTCGTGCTGCATGGCTACAGCTACAAGGACACCCCGCTGTGGTCGGGGATCTACCTGCTGCCGCTCACCTTCGGGTTCGTCGTCGCCGGGCCGGTCTCCGGCTGGCTGTCGGACAGGCACGGAGCACGCGCCTTCGCCTCCGGGGGCTTGCTGGTGTCAGCGGCCGCGTTCGCCGGACTGCTGGTGCTGCCGACGGACTTCAAGTACCTGGACTTCGGCGTCCTCATCTTCATATCCGGCGCCGGCATGGGCCTGTTCTCGGCGCCAAACGCGGCCGCGATCATGAACAGCGTGCCGGCCCGGCAGCGGGGCGCGGCCTCAGGGATGATGGCCACCTTCATGAACTCCGGCTTCGTGCTGTCCATCGGCATCTTCTTCTCGCTGATGATCGCCGGCCTGGCCAGCACCCTGCCGACCACGCTGACCAAGGGCCTGACATCGCAGGGCGTGCCCTACGCCCTGGCCCACCAGATCGGGCAGACTCCCCCGGTCGCCAGCCTGTTCGCCGCCTTCCTCGGCTACAACCCGGTTCACGAACTGCTTGCCCCCACCGGCGTGCTCAGCAAGCTGCCGGCCCACAGCGTGGCCACGCTGACCGGCAAGCAGTTCTTCCCGCACCTGATCTCCGGGCCGTTCCACCACGGCCTGGTGATCGTGTTCAGCATGGCGATCGCGCTGCTAGTGATCTCCGCCGGTGCCTCGCTGCTGCGCGGCAGCCGGTACGTCCACGACGAGAACGCGGCCGCCGGGGCTACCGCCGGAACTGCGGGAACGGCCGGACCCGCTGAGGTGACCGCCGAGGTCGCCATCGGGGCCAGCCCCGAGCTTGCCGTGGAGGTCGCAGCCGAGATTGACGGCGAAGCAACTCGCCAGGCGCAGCGCGAGGCCGAGCAACACGGCTAACTGGGCCGCTCGGGCGCGAACGGCCACTCCTCGAATGCGGCGCACCGGCCGTCGGCTGTGAACCGGATCACCCACAGATCACGGAACTCCTGCTGGACAGGATCTCCGTACCAGACCTCCACCCGGACCACCGCCGTGTCCCCCTCGACCGCGACGACCTCGCTGGTCATGCGGAACACCTCGGCGGCCCCGGCACGCTCGGCTTCCCACATGCGCGCGACCGCGGGCAGCCCGGTGAGCCGCTCGTCGTAAGGCCCCTGCTGGTAGGTCGCGTCGGGAGTGAAGATCCCGGCGAGCCCCCCGGTCCCGGGCGACCGCCAGGCGTGCTCGTACGCCGCGACCCAGGTGCTGACCTGGCTCCTGGTGACGCAGGTCGCGCCGTGCTCAGTCACGCCCGCTCCTCATCCGCCGCCTGCAGGTCCGCGCCTCCACCCCGCCCATCTTCACATGCCTACCGGCCGGACCTGGCGAGACCAGCGGCCGGATGCCTGACCTGGCACCAGTAGCCGGCGGCACCCGGCCGGACACCTATCGGCCAGCGTGCCGTAGTTGCTTGACATCGTTTGTGCTCTACCGCTTTACTATCATCATAGTAGAACAGTAGAGGAGGGCATGTGTTCCGATTCCGCCTCGAGATTGCTTCGGGCGTTCCGCCGTATCTGCAGCTCGTTCATCAGGTACGGCAGTCGCTACTGCTCGGTTACCTGCGTGAGGGCGACCGGCTGCCCACGGTCAAGGACGTCGCCAGCGACCTGGCGATCAACCCCAACACGGTCGTCAAGGCCTACCGGCAGCTCGAGCACGAGGGGCTGGCGGGCGGCAAGCCGGGCCAGGGCACGTTCATCACCGGCTCCCTGTCCCCCGCCACCCCGGACACTCACAACACCCTGCGCGGGTCGCTGGAGAAATGGCTCCGCGAGGCCGACGAGGCCGGGCTCGACGAGGAATCGGTGACGGCGCTGATCGCTGTCGTCCGTTACGAACTCCGGAAGGAGGAGGTCAGATGACCCCGGCATTGCGGGCCGACCGGCTGGGCAAGCGCTACGGTCACGCCTGGGCATTGCGTGAGGCCACGTTCGAGGTGCCCTCCGGGGCGGTCGTGGGCCTGGTCGGCCCGAACGGTGCGGGCAAGAGCACGCTGCTGCAGATGACCATCGGGCTGCTGGAACCGACCGAGGGGCAGGTGACTGTCTTCGGCGCGACCTCGCGCGCCAACCGCGCGGACACACTCGGCCGGGTCAGCTATGTCGCCCAGGATCACCCGCTGTACCGGGAATTCAACGTCAGCGACATGTTCAGGTTCGGCCGGCGCATGAATCCGACGTGGGACCAGGCGCTGGCCGAGCGGCGGATGGCCACGCTCGGCATCCCGCTGCGTCGCAAGATCAAACGCCTCTCCGGCGGGCAGCAGGCGCAGGTGGCGCTGGCCATGGCCCTGGCCAAGCGCGCCCCGCTGCTCGTTCTCGACGAGCCGGTCGCCAGCCTCGACCCGGTCGCCCGGCTGGAATTCATGCGGGAGGTCATGGCGGCGGTGGCCGATACCGGGCTCACCGTCGTCATCGCCTCGCACGTGGTCAGTGAGCTGGAGCGGATCTGCGACCACGTGATCGTGCTCACCGGCGGCCGGGTGCGGCTAGCCGGCCAGGTCGACGACCTGATCGCCCGCCACCGGCTGCTCACCGGCCCGCGTCAGGGGGCTCGCGCCGAGGTTTCCGGCGTGGTCGTGCAGCGCACCGACAGCGACCGGCACTCCGTTGCGGTAGTCCGTACCCATCCCGGCCGCCCAGACCCTGCGGGCTGGCAGGCCAAGCCGGTGGGCTTCGAGGAACTCGTGCTGGCCTACCTGCAGCACCCGGCCTCGGCGGATCTCGTCCCCGGCCAGGCCGACCCGCGGCCCGGCTCCGTGGCGAAGGCGGTCTCGCGATGACCTGGGTTACCTGGCGCCAGCACCGCAGCGAGGCCATCGGCGCCCTGGCGTTTGTCGGCGCCCTGGCGCTGCTCCTGCTAAAGGTCAGCGGCCCGATGCACGCCCAGTTCAGCCAGGATGGCCTCGCCGGGTGCGTCGCGGCGGGAGCACGGAGCGGCGGTTGCCTCAGCGAGATCCAGAGCTTCATGAACAAGTTCGGCTTCACGTTCAACCAGCTTCTGATCGCGCTGATCCTGATCCCTGGCCTGATCGGCATCATCGTCGGCGCCCCGGTACTGGCCAGCGAGTTCGAGCACGGCACCTGGCGGATGGCCTGGAGTCAGACCGTTCCGCGTACCCGCTGGCTGGTCACCAAGCTGGTCCTGTTGACCGGCGGCCTCGTCGCTCTCGGCGCCGCGATGACCGTGGTATTCACCTGGTACCGCGGCCCGATGGACCAGCTGGCCGGCAGTCTGACCTGGGCGGCCTTCGACTTCGAGGGAGTGGTGCTCACCGCTTACCTGCTCTGCGCGTTCGCCTTCGCCGTGCTGGCCGGGCTGGTCATCCGCCGCAGCGTCACCGCCATGGTCGCCGCATTCATCCCCTGGCTCGTCATACGGGGGGTGGTCGACCTGGAGCTGCGTCCCCATTTCCGGCAGCCGCTGACCTTGCGGCTCCCGCGGTCGGCCAACATCCGTTTCGGACCCAATATGGTGCCCCCGATGACGGGCCATCTGGGGGACAACGTCCTGGGTGTCACCACGACAGCCAGCCATCACCTGGTCAGCTACCAGCCCGCCGACTGGTTCTGGCGGTTGCAGTTCATCGAGGCCGGCCTCTACCTGGCGCTGGCCGTGGCGGCGCTCGGCGCCGCAGTCTGGCTGCTGCACCGGCGCGCCACCTGACCGCTTACCGCTTACCGGTCAGCTGGCCTCTCGGGCCCGCTGACCGGTAAGCGGGCGTCTGGAGCCCCGGCATCGAATACCTCATCGGCCCCGGGACCGAACGCCTCGAAAGCCTCGTCAGGCTGAGCGTCGACAGCCTCGTCAGCCCCGTCAGCCCCGGCGTCGAGAACCAGGCCAGCCCCGCTG
>DAIRVB010000289.1:0-6062 GCA_036803065.1 Streptosporangiaceae bacterium | reverse complement strand
AGCGGCCGGTGCTGACCTGCTAGCCCTGGCTAGTGTCCGTGCGGACGAGGGAGTACCTGAGGGTTACGTCTCACCGTAGGGCCAGCGTCTGCAGCGCCGCGTCGGATAGCAGCACCGCGAACGACGACAACGTGGAGGTAGTGCTGAGTCTGGGGTTGTCTCTTATTTCCTGCCGGATACGGCCGGACTTGTCGACGACGAAGACGATGTCGTTGAGGCTGTGCATGCCCATTGCATAGGCCGTTACATTCGTGTGGGCAGTTATGTGCGATTTTCCCGGAACGCTTATCCCGTAACGGGCCCACGCCTGCTGCAGCTGGGCGAGCGACCCGGTGAGGAACAGCCAGTTCGGCGCCGCCGCCAGGCCTTCCCGCTGGTCGAACGCCTGGATGGCGGCCGTGTCGAAATGGGAGGAACTCGCGGCGATCGCGACGATCTCCACCCGCTTGCCGGACGCCCCGAGCAGGATGTCGGCCTGCTTGAGTTCCTGGGGAATGGCCGCACAGTCGGCGCACGCCGGGTTCAGGAACGTCAGCAGCATTATCTTGCCGCGCAGCGACGCCAGGCTGACCGCCTGGCCGGACTGGCTAACCAGCCGGAAGCCCGGCGCCGGCAGGTCCAGCGGCAAGGACCCGCCCGCGACGGACCGCGCGATGATCGGGTCCGCATTGTGGTCCGCTGTCGCCACCGCCATCGGGCCGGCGCCGACAAGGATGATGCCGATCGCGCCGATCGCGGTCACTGAGCGGGCGCTCGCCGACGCCATTGCATGGCCGAGCCGCACGGGGCGCAGCGCCGCTCGTGAGAAGCGGGCTCGCGAGGGTGATGCCACTGCCCGTTCAGCCACGTCTGGCGCCTGGACGACGGCGAGGTAGGCTGCCGACAGTAAGAGCACCCAAGGCGCCATGCTGTTCGGGTCCGTGCCGAGGCCGCCGGGAACCCCGAAGTCCTGGACCAGCGCCCAGTCGGCCAGGCAGAACACGACCGCGACAGGCACCGCGACGCGCAGCAGCCGCCGCTGGCCGCTGAGGAACGCGAGGCTGAGCAGGCCGAGCATGATGACCGCGAACAGGTTAACCGCCAACCCATGTGCGCTGGTGAACGACGCGAAGGCGGACAACATGGCCGCCTGGGCATGCGGCTGGGAGGCCGACGCCATGCCCTGGACCATCCCGGTCAGCGTGCCCGTCGCGCCCTGCCAGAAGCCGCGTCCGGGCCACGCCTGAAGCAGCGCCAAGCCGGCCCAGGACAAGCCGATACCGGCCAAGGTAAGCCGTCCGAGCCGTGGCCTGGCCCAGGCCCGGAACGGCAGCGCTATCAGCACTCCGGCCACCACATAGATGAGAACCGCCCCGGGGGCACCGGACAGCCAGCTCAGCCCCGGCGCGAAGATCCCGCCGAACGCCTCGCCGAATACCCACACGATCAGCCCCCAGGCCGCGGTGGCCAGCCCGGCCAGCCGCGACCCCCATCCCGTCTCCGCCGCGATCAGCCACAGCCCTAGCCCAGCCTGAATCCACACGGCCGAGGCGGCCGCCTGCACCGGGTGGAAAGTCCAGACGGTGCCGCCGAAGTTCACCGCACGCTGCACCCAGTGCGGCGAGGCCGCCGCGGTGGGCGCGATGACCCGGGAAACCAGCCCACCAGCCATCTGCGGCTGTGCCTGCAGGACCCCGTCGATGATCCAGAAGATGCCGAAGGAGATACGGAGCAGCCTGCGTGCCCTCGGCTCGGAGACATCCGCAGGCTGCCGCGGAGGCGGTGCGGAACTGGCGGCATGCCGCCTGTTCCGCACCGCCCAGCGGGACAGCAGCAACAGGACCAAGAGTGCCGTAACGATGCCCAACTGGTGCAGCAGAGCAGACCTGAACGCGGCCACAAGCGCCGGGTCGTCGGAGTTCAGCCCCGGGTGCATGCCTGGCATCGGCTTGTGCTCCTTACGGCACAGGGATGTACGGTCGCATCATCTCGTTGTCCTCGTGGTCGAGGATGTGACAGTGCACCATGTAGCCGGGGCCTCTGGTGGGATCGAAGGGGTACAGGTTCTGCCCGGGCTGGACGCCATTGACCGCCACGGCCTGCGGCGCCCACCGGATCACGTAACGGTTCACGTAACCGGGGAATGTCTTGGCCACGTCCTTCCAGCCCGCCTCGCTGGGGTTGGGCGGGATCACCGGGCCGGTCAGGAACGGGGAGAAGGCCGGGTTGCCGCCCATCGCGCCATCGGCGTTGGGGTTGAAGTAGTTGAGGGGCGGGCCATAGCCTGGGATGATCGCCCCCGGCTGGTACGTCACAGGACTCCATGACCCGTCCGCGGCCTCGCCGTTGAAGATGCCGCCGGGGAACGCGGCCGCCCAGGCATCCAGGTAGGTCGGCTGGCCCGTGTTCGGGTCGATGGCCACCGCCTGCCGGTTGACGAGCTGGAACTGGATCAGGTGGATGTGAATCGGGTGCGCGTCCACCGTGCTGTTGAGGAATTCCCAGACCTCGGTCGAGCCGACCCGCGGCAATTCAGTTATGAACAGGCCCTGGCCGAACTGATCCGCCCCGGAGCCAGGGACCGGGTTGTTCCCGCCGCCGTCGCGCTTGCCGCTCCACTTGGTGTTGTTGATCAGGTCCTCAACCGGCGTGCCCGCGGTGTTGCCTCCGTTGCCGAAGGGATCCTCGAACTCGAAGAGGACGAGCTGGCGCTTGGCGCTGGGGGTTACGCCGGCGGCGAGAGCCCCGGTGGCCGGGTTGGCCAGCCGGACGATGACCGGCTCCTGGTGCGCCCCGCCCCGCAGCGGCCTGCCGCTGGCCGGGTTGTAGGTCGTGTCTTGGCTGGACAGCGGCTGCGTGACCTTGAATTGCATGACCTGGCGCGTCGGGTCGGCTGGGTCGAGTTCCGCCCCGCTGGGGAACGGGACCTGCCCGTCGTTGGTGACAGTGAAGGTCCTGCCCGCCAGGCCCGCGAAGTCGATGATGATGTCGGCGCGCTCGGAAGGTGCCAGGAAGAGCCGCGTCGATGGCGTCGGCGTGCCATCGCTGGCGGGCTCGGCCTCTCCGGGGAGCTTGACCGGGGTGTCCAGCAGCCCGCCGTCGGTGCCGATCTGGTACATGGGGGGGCCGAGTGCGCCGCTGGAGGCGTTAACCAGGCCCATGCGCACGAACCGCGCGTTGGAGGCGTTGACCAGCCTGAAGCGGTAACGGCGGGGCTCGACTTGCAGGAATGGCCAGGTCCTGCCGTTAACGAGCATCGTGTCCCCGAAGAACTCGGGGATCCAGAAGGGATGGATCTTCGGGTTGCTTGGCGGCCCGTCGTCCAGCGAGGGATTGTTATTGCTGTCGGGGAACAAGAGCTGCCCGTTGGTGTCGAACTGGCGATCGGCGAGCATCAGCTCGATCTCCTGATTCCCGGCGGGCAGGCCAAGCGGGTTACCGGCGAGCCCGGTGTCGAACTGATCGCGGAGGAAGTAGAAGGCGGCCAGCCCGGAGTAGACGTTGAGGCGGGTGATCCCCAGCGCATGGTCGTGGAACCAGAGCGTTGTCGCCTGCTGGCCGTTGGGGTAATTATAGACGGCGGAGTTGGCGCTGGTAGGAGCGAAAGTAGAATACCCTCTGCCGTGCAGGCCGTTGTTGGTGAACCACGCTTCGGGCACGCCGTCGGACGTAGACTGATCCTCGGCACCGTGCAGGTGGACGACGGTGGGGATCGGCCCGGTGAAGGGGCTGAACTGCATCCCCTGCTGAAGCGGGTCGGCCCAGTGGATCGTCTGGTCGATGGTCAGGTATTTCTGCAGTACGGGGGACGTGGGCAGGTTGTTCACGTACTTGACCGTGACGGGACTGCCCCTTTGTGCCTCGATCGTCACGCCGGGGTATTGCGGCTTGGGGCTGGAGCCGGCCACCCCATTGGCATATCCCCACTGGTACGTGCCGGCTTTGAACGGGCCTAGCAGCGAGCTGTAGAACGAGTTCGGCAGGACGAACTGCTGGAACTCGAACATTTCCGCTTGCAGGGAGGTGCCCGTCACCCGATGGCCGACGAAGGTGGGCAACGGGGTGACGAACCGCGTGATGTTGGCGCCGGGCAGCGGTGTCTGCGGTACCTGGTCGGCGGCGCTTGCACTCTGCAACAGTTGCGGGGCCTCAAATCTGATCGCTGCTCCTACGCCTGCTAGTCCGCCAATCTTCAGCAGAGCCCTTCGGCTCAATCGACCGTGCTGGCTCATTTTCGGTGCCTCCTTTAGGATTCTGCCTGCTGGCGCTGGTCACGCCTGCGCGGCCGGTGCACACTCCACACCGCAATGACGGCCATTGGGTACCCAATGGCCTGACCTGCTAGCCCATCCTGAAGGGCATGGGCAACCTGATAGGCGAGAGCGAACGGCGCGGAGGTCACCGGTGGTCCCGCCGAGACGTGGGACCGGTGGCCGCCGCCGAAATAGGCGTGCGAATGAACATGGACGGAGAGCAGCCTGCTGGTGTTGTTCACCTGGCTCGCGTAAGCGTGCACCGCCGCCTGGTGCAAGAGCCATACCAGCACCGGCGCGCCGGCCACCAGTGCCGCGAGCACAGCGACGCGCGCGCAGGCTTCCGCGCCGCGCGGCCGCCGGATCGCCAGCCGGCTGGCGATGCTGCGGCCAGCCCAGACCGCGGCCGGGACCAGGCAGACGCAAACCAGCGCCAAAATCACGCCGGGACCTACCCAGTAGACATCGACGCTGCCATGCGAGTGTGGGGTAACCAGCGCTTGTGCTTGGGCCTGGCCATCTGCCTTATTGCGCTCGAACCATACGGGAATCAGGGCTAAGGAAAGGAGCAGGACGATCACAAGTGATCGCTTGAAAATGTCGGATGGTCTTGCCACGCCGAGCCTCGCCCGATTGGCGATCCGGTCGGCCGCCCAGACGCCGGCAGCGAATAGGGGCAGTGCCATCAGCGAACCGGTCACCCAGTGCTCCGCCTGAAGCACCGGCTGTGCCGATAGCTGCGCTGGAGGTGTGCGCAGAAACTGGCCGAGGCCGATGACCGGAAAAGTGAGCATCAGCGCCAGGCGCAATAGCTCCGGGCCGTCACACGAGATTTGCCCAAGGGAACGAGCCCACGCCTTTAACTGCATGCGCAATCTCCAAACGGCTCGAAGAGAATGACGGCGATAAGATGTTAAGATTGGCTGTCAGAGTCACGAAACCGCCGTTAACTGAACATATAACTTTTGGCTGCCTTCGCTGTCAAGCTACTACCCACCTCGCGAAGATGACATTTTCGTCATCTTCGCCGACAGTGCCGATGCGCCAATAATGGAAGGCCTCGGCCGCGCCCACAGCGGCAGCACATGAAATGTTTCAGACGATCGTTACTGTTGCGGCGACGGCCGTGGATTCCCGCGGAACTGGAGATCCAGCGCGCCGCTGTGCTGGACAGGGCGCAATGACATTAAGTTAGAGCGGGGACTGGCATGAGCCAGAAGACGGTCCTGGTCAGCGGGGTCAGCCGGGCGGTCTCGCCGGGTTTGCGGGTCTTGTACCGGCCGCCGGGGCGCTTGGTTTTGCGCTCGTAGCGGCGGCCGGGCCGCCCGGGGACGAGGTTGCGGGCGAAGGTGATCTCGAAGGCCAGGTCGGCTGCGAGGTCGCCGAGGCGCTCAGGGGGAAAAGCATCCGGAGTCGCTGATGCGGCTGCGGATCCCGTCGCGGGCGCGGGTGAAGGAGATGCGGGCGGGGTCTATCCCGGTGTCGTCCGCGGCGTGGCTGATCAGGGTGCGGATGGCCTGGTAGCAGCAGAGCATGGCGTAGATCTCCTGGCGGATCATCGGCGGGGACTTCGACCGCAGCACCACCGCGGCGCCGCCCCGGATTGAGGTTTCCAGCTCATCGAAGCAGGTTTCCAGCTGCCAGCGGGAGGCATAGGCGCCGGCGGCCTGCTCGCAGGTCAGCTGTGCGGGATCGAGCAGGTCGGTGACCAGGGTGAAGGTCTCGGAGACCTCGCTGCCGTCCTCGCTTGTCACCGAGTACTCGATGACGCGGACGGTGATGCCGGGGATATCCCCGCCGGAGGCGCCCTTGCGGCGCAGGCGGCGGGAC
>DAIRVB010000288.1:3353-6080 GCA_036803065.1 Streptosporangiaceae bacterium | reverse complement strand
CCCGGGCGCCGCCGACGATCCAGCTGACGGCGACTCCGACGACCTGGCTGAACTGCGCGATCGGTTCGAGGCGGGGGAGTGGGGGAACCGCTGGCCGTTGGAGGTGGAGGTGCCGTTCGAGACGCTCATCGCCGACCGGCCGGTGCGGGGCCGGATCGACGCGGTGTTCGCCGATGCTCCCGAGGGCGGGTTCGACGTCGTGGACTGGAAGACGGGCCAGCCGCCGTCGTCGGCTCAGGACCGCGGCGCCGCAGCAGTCCAACTGGCCGCCTACCGGCTGGCCTGGGCGACGCTCGCCCGGGTGCCGGTCGGACAGGTCCGCGCGGCGTTCTACTACGTGCGCCAGGACCTGACCCTGCGCCCGGCGGATCTGCTGGATGAGGTGGGCCTGGCCGCTCTCATCAACGGCATCCCCGCCGGGTCGCGGTGATCGCCCACCCGGTAAGCCCCCACACCCACACCCGCACCCATCCCAAGGGCCTTTCGTTATCAGTTCACTGATAACGGTCATCCACATGCGGGGACAGCGCGGGGGGCGGGGTGTGACGTGGATGGGGGCGCTGGTGGCTGGTGATACGCCGACCTGGGTATGCGTCGTCAGATGAACCATGGTGACGTCGATCGACCCAGACCCCGGTTCCAGCTCGGCAGACGGCACGCTCTCCTGGCTACTGCGACAGGTGGCGCTCCAGGCGCTCCACCTTGGCGGTGAGCGCTCCGGTCACGCCGGGCCTGATGTCAGCCTTGAGTACCAGGCCGACCCGGGGCGCCCTCGCTGCCACGGCGTCAACGGCCTGCTTGACCACGCCCATCACCTCGTCCCACTCACCCTCGACCGTGGTGAACATGGCATCGGTGTGGTTCGGTAGCCCGCTGTCTCGTACTACGCGGACAGCGTCCGCGACGTACTCAGCGACCCCCTCGCCCACGCCGAGTGGCGTGATCGAGAACGCGACTAGCATCAGGTGCTCCTTCCCGGCAGCGGCTGGATCGGTACCTGGGAGGAAGACCAGAAGTGGTCACGAGGCCGGGGGGAGCGCCAGTGGTTGGCATCCGGCCTCGTGACTACTTTCCCCCACACCGATTTCCCGATTATGTGGGTTGGGCCAACGTACTGGTTCAAGCGGGCCGGGACCACCGTCATGGCGATACCGTCATATATCGGTTTGCCGGATCGGTCCCCGTGCCAGCCAACTACGACGGGCTCAGTCCGTCCAGCACGGCACGGATGGCCAGATCCCAGCGGCGATCCCTGGACGCCTGGGATGTACCGAGCCATCCTGCGCTTTCCTGCGCCGCCAGGCCCTGTGCGAGCGCGACGAGCACATGTGCGATGTCGGTGTCGTCGCCGCCCAGGATACCAGCGTCGGTGCACCGGCGGACACGCCCGACGATGAACTCCCGCACCGCGCTGCCGGCCCTGAGCTCGTCCGGGCCTGGATCGAAATCAGCGAAGGGTCGCGAGAACATCACCTCGGCCAGCACCGGGTTCCCGCGGGCGAACCCGCGGAAGGCCTCGATGACACCGACCAGGTCGGCGCGCGGATGGCCGGATTCCGCAAGCTGGTCGAAGTGACGCCGGAGCAGGCGGAAACCCTCGAAGAACACTTCCCGGACGAGCCCGGCCTTATCGCCGAACAGCTCGTAGACAGCCGGGGTTGACGTCTCGGCCTGCTGGGCGACCTTCCGGGTGGTGAACCCGGTGACTCCCTCAGCGGCCAGCGTGCTGACCGCGACATGCAGGACGTGATCCCGCAGTTCCTGCGTCCGCTGTTTCGCTCTCGGCACGGCCGGATCCTAGTGAGACGCTGACGCGCCGAGGGTGGCGTCACCCGCTTCGATGGACGCGCGGATTGCCTTCAGCGCCTGGTCCCTGGCCCGTAGCTTGGTCGTGGCGTGGGCGTCCATATCGAGCATGGCCAGCGCGGCGGCGGTGCTCGCCGCCACGTCCTGCAATTCAGCGGGCGGCACGAGGCGGTCGAAGAAGCCTGCGGTGACGGCGTCATCGGGCGAGTAGACCTCGGCGAGGAGGACAGTCCTGGTGAGGTGCGCCGGCGTGAGCCGTTGCCGGCAGATCTCGATCGCGACCTGCGGCATTGGGATGCCGATGGCCACCTCGTTCGCGGTGATCTTGTACGGGCCGGCCGCGCCGATCCTGTAGTCGCCCGACAAGAGAAGGAACGCGCCCATGGCCACGGTGTGCCCCGTGCATGCGATGAGGACCGGCGTGGGGAAGGACAGTAGCCGCTCCGCCAGCTCGAAGCCCGCGTCCACCATGGCGGAGGCAGTCGCGCCGCCGCCTCGGAGCACCCGCAGATCAAATCCGGCGCTGAACGTTCCCGGCCGGCCAGTGAGCACGACGACCGCGCGGTCCTCCGCGGCCCGGTCGAGGGCCGCGCCGAGCTCACTGAGCATCTGCGGCGAGAGCGCGTTCACCTTGCCGTCGTCCATGGTGATCGTGGCGACCGAGTGGCCAGGCTGGTATGAGACGAGCGTTCCCATGACACGGTCCTTTCTCCCGGTGCGCGCTACCGGGCACCGGCGCCTGCACCGGCCAGGCCCGCCCCGCGCGGCCAGGTTTGCGCTCCATGGGCTTATATCATATCAACGTTACGGAACAAGGATCCGATTTATTGGCCCCTTGGTCGCTGTCCGTGCCTCCCGGCCGCCCGGCTGTCCGTGCTCCGCGGCTTGGCGGCTGCTCGGCCGCCCGGCTGTCCGTGCTTC
>DAIRVB010000288.1:0-3253 GCA_036803065.1 Streptosporangiaceae bacterium | reverse complement strand
AGTGCCGGGCTTCGTGGAAGCGGTGGTCCCGCACGATCAACTGCTCGATCTCCGTCAGCTGGCCTGCGTCAAATGCCGGCGGAGATTCGTTGAGTAATTCGATGACATAGTCGGTTGAGGTCGAGATGTGAACGGTCAGGTCACTGCAATTCCCGACCTTTGACCGAGGATGAGTGAGCAGGACCACGCGCCGTATCGGGATGTGCTGGCCGCGAGAGCGCAGGAACCGTTCGAGCAATCTCGCCGGCTCGTTGAGTTGCACGCTCGGCGAACGTCCGCCCCAGTCGGCGAGGGTGCCCCGCTCCACGAGGTTGCCGTAGCGGTCGTACTTGCAGAACCGCCAGGTATCACCGACGCAGTGCACGGTGGCGTTGAGATGTTTCCCCTCGATGGCGACCAGCCCTTGAGGACCCAGCAGAAGATGGTCGATCTCGCCGCGCTTGTTGCGATACCCCCGCAGTAATGTCCAGTCATCACCGAGGACCTGGCCAAGCCCGGCCGCGACCAGCTGTTCGCCTGCTATGCCAGCCCTGAGGATCTCTTCCTGATCCGAGGTCCCCGTCGCCCTGGCCGGGGCGGCCGGAGCCTGCCGTTGCTCGCGCCGCAAGGCGACGGCGAATCGCAGCCACGCCCACCAGCGATGCTGAGCATGGGCCTGATCCCGCGAATCCCGTGCCGCCTTGGCACGCTCGAGGTGCTGGTCGCGTGCCTCCTCGAATTGAGATCGCACGTGCTTCTCGGCATGCGCGCGACGTTGGCGGGTCTCCTTGAGCCTCACGCCCGGATGATTTGACAACTCAACTATTCGCACGCCCCAGCCGCCCCTGCGCGTAGCAGCAAACGCACTCGCTGGCTCCCCGTTCCTGGCTACTTCCTCGACGCTTCGAAGAAGCACAGTACCCCGCAATTTGTCCCGTTATTCCGGCGGGCGGCAGGTTGCCGGCGTTCCTGCACTCCAACCACCGCGGGCCGACGTCCGTCATATCTTTCAGACGGCTCATGGAACCGCCTGGGGGGAAGGGGCACCGCTGATGAATTCATCTCCACGACTGGCCCGGCCAGCGCTCACCACAGCAGCGCTCACTACAGCAGGGCTTATCGCAGCAGCACTCACGGCGGCCGCGCTTATCTGCATCACGGCCGGCGTCCCGGCGTTCGGCGCCTCATCCGGCGCGTCCGCCACGTCTGCCCGGACGGCCACAGCCGCCCATACCGGAGCTGACACCTTCATCGCGGAAGGCCAGAACATCGGCGGGACCGCCCTGCATGAGCCGGCATGTCGAGCCGGCTGCGTCCTATCGGGGGATGCCACCTCGATCCTGAACACCATGACCTGGCGCAGCTGGACCGCGACCGCAGCGACGGGGGCCGGTACCGAGAATATCGAGGGCTGCGTGCCCAACTGCGCGAACGGCGGCCAGTACCGGGTGCCGGTGGTCGTGACGTTCAGCCGCCCGGTCAAAGCCTGCCCGGCCCGGACCGGTACCGCCCGGACCGGCACTCGCTGGTTCTGGTCCAGGGCGTCCTTCAGCTATCCGCGCGGCCTGCCGAAAGCTCTCCGGGGTGCGCGCGCACCGACCAATCCGTGGACCTTCACGTCGGTCATCGCCCAGGCGAGGGAGAGCTGCGGCTGACGGCGCGTTCCGCACGGGGGTGGTCATGCGATGCTGAGTCCTCCGTCAACGGGCAGCGTGACGCCGGTGATGTAGCTCGACGCGTCCGAGGCGAGGAACACGATGACGGCGGCGAGCTCGGCAGCGTCACCCGGCCGGCCGGCCGGGATCATGCCCGCCCTGCTGTCGATGTAGCCGGGCTGGTATGCCTCGGTCATCTCAGAGGGGAAGAAGCCGGGTGCCACCGCGTTGACGCGAATGCCCTTGCGTGAGGTCCACTGGGCCGCGAGGTCGCGGGTGAGCCCCAGCAGGCCGGCCTTTGACGCGGCGTACGCGGCCTGCGGCAGCCCGGCTGTCACAATGCCCAGCACGCTCGACACGTTGATGATCGATGAGCCTCTCGGCATAACCCGCGCGGCGGCCTGCGCCATCCAGTAGCAGCCCTCGAGGTTGATCTCGAGAACGGACCGGAACTGCTCGGGGGTCTCCCGTGACGCGGGGACGGCGGTGCCCACCCCGGCGTTGTTGACCAGGATGTCCACCCGGCCGAGTGTCTCCACTGCCTGATCAATGAGCCGCCGGCAATCCTCCGGGTGGCTCACGTCGGTCGCCACGGCGAGCGCGCGCCGCCCGGCGGCTTCGACGAGCTTGGCGGTGCCGGCCAGCCGGTCGGCCCGGCGTGCACCGAGCGCGACGTCGGCGCCCGCCTCGGCGAGCGCGCGCGCGGCGGCCACGCCGAGTCCGGAGGAGGCCCCGGTCACCACGGCGACCTTGCCGTGGAGCTGAAACAGGTCAAGCACGCTCATCGATCCACACCCTCAGGGGTCGCGCCAGCGGCCCGGCGCCGCCAGCGTGGCCGCGACTCACCGGCGGCGTCAGCTTAGTGACCAGGGCCGGCTGCTGCGTTCCCCGTCAGGCGAGTACCCCGCGCCCCAGCCTCAGTCGTGTTCCCTCATCCATACCGAGACGTGGGCCGGCTCGAGGGCCCTTTGCACGACACTGGCCAGGTCACCACGCACCGCGTCCAGGTCCACAGCGCCAGCCAGCCGGGCCGCGAACGTGGCCACGGTCGTGTCGGCGTCATATCGTGCGCGGTTGAACCGCCGGTCCACCGCCCGCTGCACCCGGCGCCGCAACGGGCTGAACACCGCCGCCGTGGCGAGCGTCGAGGCGGCCACCGCCACCGGTGAGTAGACCGACAGCACCCTGGTGGCCAGCAGCACCAGCCCCGCGTACAACCCGACCAGCCACCCCGGTCACGATCGCATAGGCCAGCGTGCGCGAGATCAGCCGGTCGATCTCATACAGCCGGTACTTCAGGATCCCCACCCCGATGGACACCGGCAGCGCGGCGAACCCGAACCAGGCCAAGCCGACCGAGATGCCCACCAGGGGCGCGCAGGCGACGGTGATGGCGGCGCCGCTGGCCAGCCACTTGAGCTGCTGGCGCCGTTCACCGGATGAACGCCGCCAGCTCAGCACCTGCCGGCCGACGAACGACAGCGAGAGCACGAGGACCGCGGCGAGGAGCGGGGACTGGACCTCCTTGTACCAGCCGACCGGGTTGTCAACGCCGACCAGCCCACCAGAGGAATCAACACGGATCGGGCGCCCGATGATGGCATCAGCCGTGGCCACGG
>DAIRVB010000287.1:3720-6115 GCA_036803065.1 Streptosporangiaceae bacterium | reverse complement strand
GGGCTGGTGACCGTGACGGTGTTACCGCCGCCGCCGCTCGTGGTCGTGTAGACGCTGAACTCCCACAGCGAGTAGCCGTAGGGGGTAGCCCGCGCCGTCCCGTACATGCGGACATACCGGCCGGTGCCCGAGACGTTGAGGGTCTGGATGCCACCGGTCCCCGTGGTCGTGGAGTAGATGGGGGTCCAGGTCGTGCCATCGGGCGAGGTCTGGATCTGGAACGCCGTCGCGTACGCGGCCTCCCAGTTCAGCGTGACCTGGCAGATCGTCTGGCTGGACCCGAGGTCGACCTGCAGCCACTGCGGGTCTGAGAACGCGCTTGACCAGCGGGTGCCGGTGTTGCCGTCGAAGGCCGCCGACGCGGGCGTGCCGGCGTTCTCGATCGATGAGGCGGTGGCTGGGTGGTTGAGGGCGGCGTTCGCCCCGCCGCAGGTGCTGCCGCCGCCAATGCTGCCGTAGACCTGGAACTCCCACAGCGAGTAGCCGTAGGGAGTGCCCCGCGCCGTCCCGTTCATGCGGACGTACCGGCCGGTGCCGGTGACGTTGAGGGTCTGGATGCCGCCGGTGCCGGTGGTGGTGGAGTAGACCGGGGTCCAGGTCGTGCCATCGGGTGAGGTCTGGATCTGGAACGCCGTGGCGTACGCGGCCTCCCAATTCAGGACGACCTGGGTGATAGACGCGCTCGCCCCGAGATCGACCTGCAGCCACTGCGGGTCCGAGAACGCGCTCGACCAGCGGGTACTCGTGTTCCCGTCGACGGCGTTCGCCGCCGGGTACGCGGCGCTCTCCGTCGACGACGCAGTCGCGGGCTTGCCCTGCGACAGCAATGTCGACGCGGCACTCGCCCGGCTGCCCGGGCCCGCCATCAACGCCAGGGCGGCCGCCAACGCCATTACCACTCCGACGATCGTGATCCGCCGGAAGGCAAACGACCGGCGTACATGCAACACACCCGAACCCATTAGCAACCCCTGTCTGTGAGAAGCCGTTTCTCGAGAAGCTTGCCCCAGACTTGATACAAGCCTTATTTCAGAACGTAACTTAACCCCGCTGAAACTGGCGGTCAAGAGAGAGTTTGCGGCATCCAGACAGATTGGCCTCATCGAGCACAGAGCGCGACGGGCCGCCGGCCAGCACTTCGTAAGATTCTTGTTATAAGATTCGAACTGCAGGGGGGCTCATGCTGGAGCGAAAGCGGTCGACCGTCCGCGATCTGCGCCGGGACAACCGGTCAGTGCTGCTGTCGTCGCTGTACTTCGATCAGCCGCGCAGCCGCCATGATCTGAGTGAAGCCACCGGGCTCAGCCCGGCGTCGGTCAGCAACGTCGTTCGCGAGCTGATTGACGAGGGGATCGTGGCCGAGGCGGGGTCGGTGGACTCCGACGGCGGGCGCCCGCGCGTGCTGCTCCAGATCAACGCCGACTACGGGTACGTCATCGGGGTGGACGTCGGCGAGACCCGGGTGCAAGTCGAGCTGTTCGATCTGATGATGACCGAGCGCGCCAAGGCTGACTACCCCCTCGATCCCAGGGAACATGGCCCGGACGTGATCGTCGAGGCCATCTTGTCCGGGCTGGACGCGGTCATGGCCAACGGGGGCGTCGAGTCCTCGGCTGTCCTCGGGGTCGGTATCGGGGTCTCCGGCATCGTCGAGAATGGGCCCGAGGTGCTCGTGCACGGGCAGACCTTCGGCTGGGAGTCGGTCCCGCTGGAACGGCTGCTCCGGTCCGGCACCTGCCTGCCGTTGCACATCGACAACGGCGCCAAGACGATGGGCCAGGCGGAACTCTGGTTCGGCGCGGGGCGGGGAGCCCAGCACGCAGCCGTGTGCCTGATCGGCTCCGGTGTGGGGGCCAGCATCATCACCAACGGGAACACCCACCGGGGGGCCACCTCGAGCGCCGCCGAATGGGGCCACACCACCGTCGTGGTGGGCGGGCGCACCTGCCGGTGCGGATCGCGTGGATGCCTCGAGGCTTATGTCGGCGCCGAGGCGATCCTGGACCGATACGGCCGCTCACTGCCGGGTGACGATGAGGAATCCAAGCTCGCCGCTCTCATCGAAGTGGCCGCCGGGTCAGCGGCGGCCGAACAGGTCCTGGATGAGACCGCCCTGTACCTCGGCGTCGGCATCGCCGATCTGATCAACCTGATCAATCCAGGGCGGATCATCCTCGGCGGCTGGGCCGGGCTGCTGCTCGGGGAGCGGATGCTGCCCGCTATCCGCGAGGCCGCCCGCGAGCATTCGCTGAGCCATCCTTTCGCCGGGACTTCGATCGAACTTGGCCACCTGGGCCCCGACGCCGTCGGGCTCGGCGCCGCCACGCTCCCCATCGAACATTTCCTCAACGGAACCCCGCCAGCCCCGGAGAAGGATCACGCCGCCAGCTGACTT
>DAIRVB010000287.1:0-3620 GCA_036803065.1 Streptosporangiaceae bacterium | reverse complement strand
GCTGACACCCGAGCCGCAATCTCGCGCCGGGCCCGAGGGGCGGGATGGAGGAGGTACAGCGATGATGGACCTGCTGCTCGACCTGGCCAACATTGTTGGTGGTTTCCTGCTGGCCGCGGCGCTTCTGCGACGCCTGCCCCGGATCGGATCCGACCTCGCACGGGTCGCAGCAGCCATCGCCCCCTTCGGCTGGGTGGTCGGGATCGTCGCTCTCGTGGCTGGCGGGTACTTCCTCATCGTCCATCTGACCTCAGGGCCGCACGTCTTCCACTTCGAAGTAGTAGGCATCGCCGTTGGTGTCGCGCTGCTCTGGGACCGCATCACGGGACGGGCGGCACCCAGGGCGGACGAGCGCGGCGACGTGACCGGCCTGCCGCTACTGCTGGCCATTTTCGGCATCATCGCCATGATCGTTGGAGTAGAGGGCATCTTTACCCCGAACTGAGTGCCGCGGGACGCGCGCCCTAGGCCTCCATGCCGGAATCGGCCCAGCGCTGGAATATCTCCACCTTGTCGCTTGGCCAGGCACCGTCGCAGGGCATCGAGCCGCTACGCAGCCGGTCGAGGATGTCGGCGGCGTGAGCCCGGACGTCCTCGAAGGTCCAGAGATCAAAGGCGAAGCTCATCGACTGCCGGTCAGTCGCGCGGAACAGGGGCTTGATGTGGGCACCGAAGCTCACTGGCTCGCCGGGTCCGGGCGGCGCTGCCGACTGGGCGGCCTGGCCGGTTCCAGGGGCGGCTTCTGTGGTGTCCGGTGATCCAGCGGCAGTCCAGTCCCAGCGCGGCATCGGCGTGTCCTGCGGCGGCGCCCCGGCGGCGGCTTGTGAAAGGTCGGCAGCGGCCCGGGAGCCCCAGTCGATGTAGGAGGTGAAGGCCGAGCGGAACTCGGCATCAGCCGGCAGGCCGGTTTCATCAGCGGCCCGGATGGCTAGGGTGACCCAGCGGGCGCGCTGCTGCTCGGTCAGCGACCGGCCGGCGTGTGCGGCGGCCATCTGCTGATAGCCACCGCGATCCGCGCTGTACCACGCTGGGCCGCCGAGCACCTCGGCGATCCACATCGCCTCCCGGCGCGGGTGCTCCGGGGGCATGCTCGCGAACAGCGGCGCGAGCAGCGGATCGGCGGGCACGTGCTTCTCATACAGCAGCCTGGTCATCCGGATCAGCGCGGGCAGCCCGCCCGCCCACTCGAACAGCGTCGGTTCCCGGCCGGGATCAGGTACCGGGTCGCGGAATCCTGCGTACCAGTGCATGCCGCTGCAGAACGGCTTGTTCTGCGAGTGCCCGCAACGGCACAGCGCGCAGTGCTCCAGGGACGCTCCCGCGTTGCGTTCGACCTCGATGCCGTCGGCACCGACCAGCGTGACGCCACCAGTGATCCGGTACGGGCCGTCCCTGGTCACCTCGATGGCCGGCTCCCGGTGGCCGCCCCAGTCGACGACGTCCCGCGCCTCGCCCTCCTCGATCGCGAAGCTCAGGGCGCCCGACGGGCAGTCGCGGGCCGCGCGGACTATCTCATCCAGCCTGCCCCCGCTCGGCGCGACGAAAGGATCCTGGGCGGTGCGGAAGACCGCGGGAAGCCGGTCTGTGCAGTATCCCGAGTGCTGGCACAGGCCGCGGTTGTCCAGGATCGTCACCTGCTGACCGGCGTAAGAGTCCCGCCGGTCCGGGACGCGCTTGGGATCCTTGGCGTCGGTAAACCCGATCCGGGCATGCGTGCCGTCGCAGAACGGCTTCATCGACGAGCCACCGCAGCGGCACAATGCCAGCTGCGGGGGGGCCGTGACTGGCTCGCCCAGGGAGTTGAGCAGCCGCGGCACATTGGTCACCAGGTAGGGGCCGTCCCTGGCGGTCTGGATCACCGCGGGCAATCCGGTTTGCAGCTGCCGCAGGGTTTCCAGTCGCCCCGCCTGCTCACGCTCCGGGGCGAGGCCGCAGGCCAGGTCCTGCAGTGCCGCAGTCGCCTCGGCCAGCTCCGGCGGCGCTGAGCCGGCGGCGCCCAGGCGCGCTCGCAGCCGGGTGGCCTCCTGCGCCGCCTGCCATATCAGTTCGCTCGCTGTCCGCGGCGCTGGCCGGCCGCCGCCCGCGGCAGCACCAGGCTCGCCGGGATGCCGGGCCAGCGCGCCGGCGAGCGGCCGCAGCACGCTGTTGACCAGCCGCGGCAGCACGTGCCCAGGCGCCGGGTCGCTGGCGGCCGCCGTGAGCGCCGCGTTGGCCATGTCGAACACCGCGGCCAGCCGGGCCGCTACCTCGGCATGGCGGGTGACGCCGGCGACACCGCGCGCGAGGCCGGCCGCGTGAGCCATCAGTGCATCGGTCTCGGCGGGAGCCAGCGGCTCGGGTTGCCGGGCCGGGCGTGCCTGGGGGCTCCCATCGGGCAGGTGGGCCGCCAGCGTCCGGGCTATCTGCCTCAGGGCCGCCAGGACCGGCTCGAGGTGCTTGCCAATCTGCGCCCCCCGGCCCTCCCGCAGTGCCGCGCAGAGCCACGCAGCCTCGTCCAGCCGCTCGGTCAGCAACGCCCATGCCGCCTCACGGTGCGGCATCAGGTAGTCGGTCTCGTAGAACAGCTCGAAGCTGGGTCCCGCGTTCTTTCCTGGCTGATCAGGGCCGACGGCGAGCGTCGTGATCAAGTCACCGAGCGGCTTGATCACCTGCAGCATCAGCGCCAGCGTCGCGTCAGCGAGGACCTTCAGCTGAACATCAGTCTCCTCGGTATGCGCGAAGTAGCGCTCGAAGATCTGCAGCAGGACCTCATAGGCCACGTTGAACAGGTCGGTCACCCGTGCCGTCAGCGGATCGGAGATCAGCGCGACCTCGACGGCGCGTTCCGGCGGCCGGACGTTGGCCGCCACGACCGGGCGCACCGGGTCAAAGGCCGGATCCGCCTGCGTCATGTCCTCGTACTCATCAAGGATCGCGACGAACTGGCCGAAATGAGCATTCCGCCAGTCCCCGCGCGGGCCCTCGCCCTGCTCCAGGATGGTGTCGATCGCGCGCTGTGCCGAGGCCGCATCGGTGACGGCGACCAGCTCCGGCCACCGGAAGTGGGCCTGCGTGGCCTGTGCCCTCGGCGGCCCCACGAAGAGCCAGTCCTCGCCGTGCTTGGCCACCAGGCCGGCGATGCCCGCCTCGATGGACCGGTACAGGTGCCCGACCGTGGCGAAGTCCTGGCGGCGGGGCACGATGTCGCGCTCGTTCATCATCGGCTCGGCCCGGGCCACCGCCGCCATCCCCTCGGCGTCCTGCAGGTCCATGCCCTCGGGGCGTTCCAGGAACATGAAATGGCGCAGTGCCTGCTGGCCGAACGGCAGCAGCGCCAGCTGGACCCCCGCCGGGTAGTGATCGGCGGGCTGCGGCAGGTTCGGCCGGGCCAGGTGCGGGGCAGCGCCGATCGCGGACAGCAGGTTGTGCACCAGGGCCAGGTGCAGCATCTCCTGGGTCGCCACGTGCGAGACCTGCTGGCGCCATCGGGTCACCGCCGAGAGCTGCCGCTGCGTCAGTCCCTCCTCGGCGGCCTGCTTGAGCGAGAACGCCGCGAACAGGTACTGGCACATGATGCCGTGCTCCAGCTCGGCGGCCTCGCACAGCATGTAGATCAGCGCCTCGCGGTGCTCGATCACGAA